>CALXAQ010000001.1 GCA_944386335.1 uncultured Clostridia bacterium
GTCCTGCAGTAATATTTTCTGCACTCATTTTATCACATATAGAAAAACAATCTAATCCCACTGGTCTTGTATGATCAAAATATAAAGCTGTTTCTTTTGCTCTTTCCATAGCTGCATCTAATAACTCTTTGTCCATCTGCACGGCAGATAATCCTACTTTACTTCTTTCTTGATTTACAATATCTAATACTTCATAGGCTTTTTCATAATCAAAAGTACCTGTAAGATATACATCATAAGCTACTACATAAGTACCATCCTCTAATTGTTGTAACTTTGTTTTGGATATATCTATTTGTGTACCTTCTTCAAAGGCCCCTGATACAATAGAGGTAACACCTGCTGGTATGGTTACTTTCTTTAAATTAGTACATCCTAAAAAACTATAGGAAATTGTTTTTAAATTATTAGGAAGAGTAATACTAGTTAATGATGTACAATTATAAAATGTTCTAGAGCCCAACTCTTCTATAGAATTACTTAGTGTGACACTTGACAATTTTTCACATTCTGCAAAGAAACGATATTCCAAAACTTTCACATTTGCTTGTATTACTGCCTTAGTTAAACTCCTGCAACTATCAAATGGTCCATATCCAATTTTAGTAACGCTACTAGGAACGGTTACAGATGTCAAACTAGAATTACCAAAGCAAAAATCTTCCATCGTTGTAACGCTACTTGGTATTACTATTTGTTTGATAGGAGCATAATTAAATGCGTTTTCTCCAATTGTTTTTACAGTGCTTGGTATGCTATAGCTATTTTGTACTTTTCCAGACGGATAAAGCACAATTTTAGTTTTGTCTTTACTAAAGACTATGCCATCTACACTTGTATAAGTAGTATTATTGCTAGCTATATTTACCTTTTGCACAGACTCCGTAGCAATAAAAGTAATTGGATCTAAATAAGTTACACTAGCAGGTATTGTTATTTCTTGAATAGCCGTCTTATTAAATGCATATTCTTCTATGCTTGTAACACTATTTCCCAAACTTACTGTGCTTAGTTTACTTGCTTCTGCAAAAGCACCTCTTTCTATTTGTGTAACAGAATTCGGTATGGTAACGGAACTTAAGTTTTTATTTTGATAAAAAGCATTCTCTCCTATTGTTTTTACTGTACTCGGTATAGTATAGGATGTTCCTGTTTTTGCAATTGGATAAGCAATTAATTCTGTTTTATTTTTGTTAAATAAAACTCCATTTACTGATGAATAGTTTGTATTACTACTATTTACAGAAAAGCTTGTTAGATTATTCATTGATGAAAAACTAGTATTAGATATAGATTTTACATTTTTACCTAAAGATACACTTGTAACAGAGTCTACGTTATAAAAAGCTAATCCACCTATTGTAGTTACACTATCTGGAAGAATTAAATCACCTTCAAGGTCGGTATCTTGAAATGCATAACTGCCAATTGTTTGTAGACCCTTTCCCCATGTAATACTATTTAAATAAAAACAATAAGCAAAAGCATTACTTTCTATTACTTGTATAGAATCTGGAAGTACCAATTCTTTTAGTCGTAAATTATTATAAAAGGCATAGGAATTTATCGTAGATACTTTTTTTCCATCTATTGTAGAAGGGATTTTTAATGTTGCTTCACTTCCTGTGTAATCTGTAATAGCAATTGTACCATCTGACAAAGTATCATAGGTAAAATCTTCTTCACTTACAGACATAAGTGCAATCTTTTCTTTTTTGTCTTCTATCTCAATGGCCTGTGTAGAAGGAGTCTTTTTTTCTTTTCCTGTTTGTTCATCTGTTAAGATGTCCTCTTCTTCCTCTTGTTTCTCTATTGGTTCTTCTATTTTGGTTTCTATTTTTTGTTCTTGTATATCCTTATCTGTAGCTTGCACAATGGTTAAACCTATAAAATTCATAAAAAATATAATGATAAAACACACTGCTAAACATTTTTTCATTATTTTCAAAACTTTCAGCCCCTTTATTTTACATTTACTACATAATTATTTATCATAGCAGCCGCTTCCGCTCTTGTTGCCGTTCCTTTTGGATCTAGATTAGTTCCATTATTTTTTCCACTAACAATTTTCTTTCCAACTGCCCACTGCACAGCACTCTTTGCCCAACTAGATACTTCCGTGCCATCTTGATATTGATTTAAACTTGTATTACTATTGGTATTCTTTTTCTTGTAATTTGCATAATTTCTTAAAATTACTGCTAATTGTTCTCTTGTAATACTATCGCTTGGTCCAAATTTTCCATTATCATAACCACTTACAATTTTCTCACCTGTTGCCCACTTTATAGCATTGGTATACCATAGTCCTTCTTTTACATCTGGAAAAGCATTGCTTGTTTTGGCACTTGGTGTACCAGCCATTCTCCAAAGAATGGTTACTAACATTGCTCTTGATAAATTCTCATTTGGTGCAAAAGTAGTATCTGTTGTTCCTTCTATTAGATGATTTTGATAGCAATATTTTACTACTGGATAATACCACATACTTGTTTTTACATCAGAAAAAGGTAAGCCTGTAGTGTATATGTTTGTGGTATCATATATTTTTATAGATTGAACAATCTCTTCTTTTTGCTTTGTATCTAAATATCCATCTTGTGTAGACCATATAGTTAGATGTACAATATAATGATCCGTTATAAACTCATATTCTTCGCGATAATAAGTTTCTTTTACTTCTCCTGTTTGCGAAATAACATCTGCTTCATATCTCACTTTAAATCCCTTATAACCATTCACTTCTATAATTTTCTTTTCTGTTAATTGTCCATATGGATATCTTTTTGCATATTCATTTAGACCTTCCTCATCTATAGAAAGATAGTCTCCATTATGTGATTTCCAAATATAAGTAGCATCCACATAAGGGATATTATTTGCTTTATCTTCAAATTGATAAAAAAGAACATATTCATTTTCTCCATAGATTTCACTTCCAAAACCTGCTGGAGAAGTAATACTGCATACACCTAAATTATGTGTAACTGGCTCTTGTGATATTACGGCAAGAGACATTATATTTGTACTAAGCATGATTATTGTTACTAAGAAAAAAACAATTATTTTCTTTGCCTTTACTCTTCCCATTTTTCATTTTCCCCCTTATTTTACATTTACTAAGTAATTGTTAATCATTCCAGCAGCTTCCGCTCTTGTTGCTGTTCCTTTTGGATCTAGGCTAGTACCATTATTTTTTCCACTAATAATTTTCTTACCTACTGCCCATTGCATAGCACTCTTTGCCCAACTAGATACTTTCGTTGCATCTTGATATTGATTTAAATTTGTATTACTATTGGTATTCTTTTTCTTGTAGTTAGCATAATTTCTTAGCATTACTGCTAATTGCTCTCTTGTAATAGAATCGTTTGGTCCAAATTTTCCATTATCATATCCACTTACTATTTTTTCACCTGTTGCCCATTTAATAGCATTGGTATACCATAGTCCTTCTTTTACGTCTGGGAAATTATTTTCTACTTTTGAACTTGGTGTTCCTGCCATTCTCCAAAGAATGGTTACTAACATTGCTCTTGAAATATTGGTATTTGGTTCGAAAGTATTATCACTTGTTCCCGCAATAATCTCATTTTGGTAACAATACTTTACAGAATTGTAATACCACATGCTATCTGAAACATCAATAAATGGTATTCCATTCGATTTATTCACCGTATCTGTGGTTTTAAAAGAATTTATAATATTATTTTTTTCTGTGCTATCTAAATAAGACTTTTCTACAGCTACAAAGGTAAAGGAATATAGATAGTGGTCTGTCTGTAAATACAATAATTCTGAATAATAATATCGTCCTGTATTTTTTAGTTGAAATTGAACCTGCATTCCTGGGCATCCATTTTTTTCAATTAATTTTTGTGAAATAACATAAATATCTGGGCCATAATAATTTTGAAGATAAGTTACCATATAACTTAGAAATTCTGCTGTCATACTAATTCCTGAAAATTCATTGTAGTCAGATACCTCAATAATCATAGCTACATCATTATTTTTCTCTGCTTCTAATCTGTTTTCTGTTTTTTCTACGGTGTAACTACTTGGTATCTCTATTGTATATGTGTCATTCTTATAAGTAGTTGCATAGGATGGAATATTACCTAATACAACCATCACTAGTATCATTACTAGTAATACTAGTGCTAACATTGATTTTGTTTTTTTCAAATCAAAAACCCCCTTTATTTTCTTTTTAGTTTTTTATCTAACATGTCCCATTGTTTTGTTGCTTCTTTTTTTAATGTGTCTATTTTCTGCTTTCTTTTTAAGTCTTCCTCTGTTAAATAAAAATCTATATCATCTTTTTTGGATGAACGAATTTGAACTATTTTCCCTTCATATTGCATATCTTCTAGCATATGAATTGTTTTATCGCTATAGCTAATTGGCAAAACTGTTTTTCCTAAGAGCATCCCTAAAACATTTGCATGAAATCTTGTTCCTACTATAATTTGACTATCTGCAAGCACAGACAATGCTTCTTTTCGATTTCCTCTATAGTAATAAGTTTCAACCGGTATTTTACATTTTTGTTTTATTGTTTCTATTTCCCATTCATCCCCCTGTATTTTGCAGAAAGACATTAAGCATATTTCATACCCTTTTTGATGAAAAAAGTTTATCCAATTGAGAATAAGCTTTTCATAAATGTCTTCATATTTTTCGTCTACTTTGGTTTTGTAAGGAATAAGAGAAAAGATAACTCTTTTTCGATTTGTAATAGGAATATTACTTACATCTAATCCCCATAAGATATCTGGTGCCATCCTTACATTTGGTAAATTTTGAAATAATTGATAGGAATAACTATCTCTAAAACATACATCTTTTGCCTTCTGAAAAAATTCTTTTCCTTTTTGATAATATTCCTGTGTTTGATAAGGTCCAAAATTAGCACCTAAAATATAATAATTTTCTCCTAGATAAGGGTATTTTCCGGTTCCTTCTGTTTCTATATACATACTACCACCTATGGAAATACTCATATCACATTTATCTACTAATCTTTTATATAAAAATGTCTTTTTTCTCACTTTATTAAAATATTTATTATGATATACTGTAACGTTATCAGATTGTTTTTGATAAAAATGTGAAATGGTAGAAAAATGAATATCTGGATAACGCTGTAATAACATGTCTACAAATAAATCATCACCTAAATTATTAAATAAATAAGCATCTATAAAAACTTTCATCTTGTTCTTTCGTTAATTGCTAAACTACTTCTCCTTTACCATTGTGTTATTTTTTGTCACTCTTTTTATATAATAGTTTTATCATATTTATGGACAAGTTACAATACTTTTACATAATTTTATTTAAGTTTTTGTATTTCTTATTTACAAAAAAATAGATAGAATCTTTCTTCTATCTATCTCTAAAAAACATATTGAAACTATTTTTCTATTTCAATTTTTCTTTTATCTTTTTTATTATAAAATATATGCCATACATAGTATAAAAATTGATACTAGAAAAGCAAAAAGAATTTCCATCTATCTTTTTTGCAAATTCCTTTAATGCTTTATATCCTTTTTTCCTATCTTCTTTTTCTTTCTGTGCTAAAAAGCGAATATAATGTTTTACAATAAAATTTTGAAAAGCAAGAGAAGCATATTTCTTTTGCAATAATTGTTCATACATATACAAATATAAATAAAAAAATTCTTCTGCGCTCTGTTTCTTTTTATGCAAATTGCCTCCAATTGCTATATCATACATGTATAAACACTCATTGATAATTGCTAGCGATTTTATTCCTGTTAAATAATCTATATTAAAAACTAAATCTTCTCCTAAAGACATATCTTTTCTAAAGTTTTGTTTGATATATTCTGTTTTGTACAATTTATTCCATGGTTGGTTTAGTAACATTTTCGTATACACATCATAAAAATAACCAGAAAAATCTTGAACAGATATGTTTTTTATCTCTTTCACATCGCTATTTTTTTCTAACTGCTGCTTCTTTTTTTCAAAATAATAATTGCAAATCACTAAATCTACTTGAGTATCTTCCATGGCTTTTACCATTTCTTCTACATATGTTTTTGCAACATAATCATCCGAATCTACAAAACATATATACCTGCCGTGTAGCTGTTTTAATTCCTGTATTTCTTGCCTCTGATACTCCTGCATTTTCCTTATGTATCACGATAATCTTTTCATTTTTTCCTTGCCATTTTTCACAGATAGAAAGAGAATTATCTTTTGACCCATCATCCACTAAGATAATCTCTATCTCCGAATAGGTTTGTTCTACTAAAGATTGAATACATCTTTCTAAAGTATTCTGTGCATTATAAATAGGAACAACGATACTTACCTTCTCTTTCAAAACTTTTCCCCTCTCTTTCTATGGTGAACATCTGCCATAAAGGCCTAGCCCTTTTGGCATGTTTTTTAGATTATCGAAAAATAGTTACATATGGCACTGTTTCATGTGCGCCTAGATAAAAATAATCATAATACCAGAAGAATACTAATAAAATTAGCATGCTACCTCTATAAATAACAACTTGATGTTTCTCTAAATATGTTACGATTCCCTTTAGTTTTTCATTTTTTATTTTATCTAATTTTATAGTCATCGGATGTATTTGTATTTGTTTCCAATTATATGCCATTAAAATAATCATACTAATTAAAAATGTATAGGAAAAACGATAAAATTCCATTTTAGCCACATAAGAAGTTAGCCACAATATAAATCCTATCATGTTTATTTCAAAATAGCCAAGCATCGCTTTTTCTTTTTTTACATCTTTAAATAGAAGTACTGTTGGCAAAATAAATAATAATGGATATCTTAGAATTCCTATTCCAAGTTCTTCATAATCTACTGCTAAATAGTTAAAAAAGTATTCCAAAGAAGGAATCCAATCTTCCACCACTTCTAACATTGGCAAGATAAAAATTGGATAGGTAAATACTAAAACGGTACAAACTACATAAGCTACATTCTTCCATTTTCTGTATCTTTCATTGGTTAAGAAAGAATATATTAGGATAATGGGAATATAGAAAAAGGCAGTATTATGCATACAACCTGCTACAATACACCAAAGTAGACTTTTTATTTTCTTTCCCTGTGCCAAATAGGTTGTTCCATATAAAGCAATAGATGCCGCTAGCATTTGTCTGATAAAGTTAAAAGACATTTGATAATATAAAAGCATGTAAGCTAGCATGGCAATAAAAACATTAATTTTGTTTTTATAAAATTTGCAAGTTTGATAAATGCATAGCATAGATAGTAATGTAATCACAAATAATAATACATTAAAATTACCACCTAAAAAGGAAACGATTTGATTTAATAATACATATCCTATCTCTGGTACTTTTTTCTCTGTAATAGGTTCGTGATTATCAATTTGTTTAAAAACTGCTTCATGGATATCATAATCTGTTCCTATTCCTTGTCTGATACCTGCAAATACACTTGGAAGCACAATAGCTATTATCATGCATACGATTCTTATTTTTTTAGAATACTTATCAGACATAGACCACTTTGTAAAAAGTGCTGTTAGGATAGCAACAGATAAATAAGCTAAAATAGATATCATCTCTCCTCTTTTCCTTTCTTTTCATAAAACTCTTGTAATTTTTGGGCAGTCTGCTCAATCGCATAATGGTGATTCTTTATTTCTTCTATCGTATCTTTCCTTTCAAATTTCTTTTCTTTTTGTATTTGCTCTACCCAAGGTTTTGTCTCTTGTATTGGTAAAAATTCTACATTATTTGTTATCTTCACTTCTTCCGTAATTTGATCAGAAAAAACGCAAGGAAGTCCTGCTGCTTGTGCTTCTATTCCCACTACTGGTAAACCTTCATAATTAGATGGCAAAACAAAAACATCCATTGCTTGCATACAACAAGGAATATCATCTCTTACTCCTAACATCTTTACTTGATTTTCTATTCCTAAACGTTGCACCTTTTCTTTTATATTCTCTTCT
>CALXAQ010000002.1 GCA_944386335.1 uncultured Clostridia bacterium
AGGATATTTAACGCCAATAGAATTTAAGAAAAAATATGAAGAAGAAAACCACAAATCAAATTAGATTTATGGTTTTCTTTAAAGTCCCCTTTTTTGAACTCTACTTTTTGGGGTATAGTTCATTGCCAGTTGTTTTTTTATTTATCCAAGAATATTTCGTTGGATAAAAAGTAACTGTTAACCCTTTTTGTGTGCAGGAGGGCATGCGTATGTTAAATGTAGTAAAATCGATGTTGTTTTTAGGAATGTTAGTTTTCTTTTTTGTGGGAAAGTTATCTGCTATTCGGGCGGAAAGACTCTTTCCAAATGATTGGAGCATGCAAGAAAAGGAAAATCACTCCTTAGGTTATGGTATGATAGGAGTGATATGTATGTTTGGCTATTTTATAATAGCATATATACTACCTTTTTTGAGATGGATGCATGTGCCATTTGTACATGCATTGTTCAACTATAAGGATATACCGTTAACTTTTTTTGGTGCGGCAATAATATTTCTTATATTAGAACTTCCAAAATGGTATAAAGGCTTAAAATTGGCTTCAATATCATTAATTCTTTCCTTGATAACAGTTTATATCGCAACCAGAATTGTTTGACAGTATGCCAATAGGGGCAGATTTCTTTGTGATAAAAGAAGTCTGCTCTCTATTTTTTGGAAAATTTTACTAAAAAATGAAAAATAAAAAGGATATAAAGATTAGAAAAATGCACATAATAATCGTATAAAATAATGAAGAAAGGTAGGATAAAATGATGAAGATACAAGATTGTATGTGCAAAGAAGTAGCTTATGTTACTCCAGAAAGTACTGTAAAGGATTGTGCAAAAATTATGTCTGAAAAACATGTAGGATGTATTCCTGTTTGCGATAATACACAAAAAATAGTAGGACTTGTAACAGATAGGGACGTTATATTAAGAAGTATTGCATGTGACAAAGATGTTTGTCAAACTAAAGTAACAGATATTATGACGTGTAATGTATGTTGTTGTAAACCAGAAGAAGATATTACCAAGGCAGAAAAATTAATGTCTCAAAATCAAATTAGAAGATTACCTATAGTAGATGATAATAATAAAATAGTAGGAATGTTAACCTTGGGAGACTTAGCAAGTCACCAAAATGTAAGTACAGAAGGTGTTTGCGATACACTAGAGAATATTTGTTGTAGTCAAGAAAAAAATGCAGAATAATTTGTAGACAAGCTCCATATACTAATAATAGGTATATGGAGGTACATATATATGATTGTGGATATGCATTATTGGTCAAAAGTGCTTAAAAAAATATTACTTCTTTTACTCTCTATCATAGGCATTTATCTTGCTTTTAAACTAGCAATATTTTACATGCCTTTTTTAATTGCGTTTATTCTATCCCTCCTAATAGAACCAATTATACGTTTTTTAATGAAACATTTTAAATTTACAAGAAAAGCAAGTAGTATTCTTGTATTTGTAGTGGCATTAGGTATTATTATAGGCTTGCTTGCATGGGGGATTATTACATTAATTACAGAGTCTTCTAACCTTTTAGAGGGGTTAAATGGATATTTTTCTAAAATTTCTACCCAGTTTCAAAATTTAGTAAGTGAGTTTGATATGAGTAAGTTCGCTATACCTCAAGAATTCCTACAGGTATTACAAAATGCAGGAAATGACTTATTAGCTACAGTATCTGAATGGGCAAAAGATGCATTAAATGGACTTTTAAATGTGATTACTTCTATTCCGACTATTGCTATTTATACAGTAGTATCCATTATCGCATTGTATTTCATTTGTACTGACAAAATCTATATGTTAGATCAGGTAGAACATCATCTGCCAGAAATATGGGTAAAAAGATTGGGAAAACATGTAAGAGAAATTATTCATTCTCTAGGATGCTTTTTAAAAGCAGAAGCTATTTTAGTACTAGCCTCTTTTATTGTTTGTTTAATAGGTTTATACACTTTTCAATTTATGGGAATGAAAGTAGAGTATCCCTTACTTGCAGCATTAGGAATAGGTTTTGTAGATGCACTTCCTATTTTTGGCTCAGCAACCGTTATGATACCATGGGCGATTATTGTTGCATGTGATGGAGATATTACTTTAGGAGTCTCTTTAATTATCTTGCTAATTATCATGGGAATGGTAAGACAATTTATGGAACCTAGAGTGGTTTCGGGTCAAATAGGCATCCATCCTATATTTACCTTAATTGCTATGTACACAGGGTTTCGTCTAATTGGTGTAATAGGGATGTTTATAGGACCTATCATTTTGATTATCTTAAAAAATGTATATGGAACGTTAATAGATAAAGGAGTAATGAAGGCGATTTTTGATAGGGAATAAGAAAAGCGGCTTCGCTACATGTGTAAAATTGCTTCGCAATTATTACACGAATATAAGAAGCTTAACCTTGTTGTATACGGAAAAATCTTATATGTGGTCAAGATAAAAGTTGATTTTTCCTATACAATAAAAAAAGGTGGTTATTATAGATTAATAGCCACCTTTTTAAAATAACAGAAAAAATTATAAAATAGCAGAAGTAGGAATATAGTTTTCATCAGGAGGATAAACATATTCATCATTTGGCTTTTCTATTTTCTGAATAGAAGTAATTTCTAAGATAGGCATATCCCCATGATAATCTCCTTTAGTAATGGTTCCTTCAATTTCTACCCAAGTTTGGTCTGCATAAGAAATAGCATCTTTGTAATGGCATAAAAAGCCAACTACAACCGTTTGAAAATCAGAACTAATAATCATATTTCTTCCTAATACAAATTGCTCATTATTTAGGTCATATACACGGTACACAAAACCAGAAAATTTAATTCTTTGTCCGAAATAGGCATCAATATTGTTATGAACGGTATCTAAAATAGTAGCATAATTTTGATTCGTTAATACTTGCACTTCAGAAGAAGGAATATCATCCGATACCATACTAGTAGCTTTCCACACACCAAAAGCCGCAAATCCACATATTACCAGTACAATAATAACAATGACAACCATTAAAACTCTAAATATCATAGAACCATTTAATTTAATAGGATAAATAAACATAAATCGCATACCTTCCTTTTTCCACTTAAAACTTAACTTCTTTGCTATACAATATATGTAATTCCAAAAGAAATATGAGAAAATAAATTGCTTTTTATTTGAAAAAGTGATATAGTAAAAAACGTAAAAAAAACGAAAGGATGAGAGACATGGGATTATTCAAATCATATAGTGAAAAAGAAGTAAAGAGAGTAATGCCTCTTGTGAACAAAATTAATGCATTAGAACCAGAATGGGAAAAATTATCTGATGCACAGTTAAGAGCAAAAACGCAAGATTTTAAAAATAGATTACAAATAGGAGAAACACTAGACGATATTCTTCCAGAAGCATTTGCTACAGTAAGAGAAGCTTCTAAAAGGGTTTTAGGACTTAGACATTTTGATGTACAGTTAATTGGTGGTATTATTTTGCACCAAGGTAGAATTGCAGAAATGAAAACTGGTGAAGGAAAAACATTAGTAGCTACTTTGCCTGCTTATTTAAATGCCTTAGAGGGAGAAGGTATACATATTATTACAGTAAACGATTACTTAGCAAAAAGAGATAGTGAGTGGATGGGAAAAGTATATCGTTTCTTAGGGCTAACAGTAGGACTAGTCATTAGTGGAATGAACCCAAAAGAAAAACAAGAAGCTTATCAATGTGATATTACTTATGGTACCAACAACGAATTCGGATTTGATTATCTAAGAGATAATATGGTAATTTATAAAGAACAATTAGTGCAAAGAAAATTAAAATATGCGATTGTGGACGAGATAGATAGTATTTTAATTGATGAGGCACGTACACCACTTATTATTTCTGGTAGAGCAAACAAGTCTTCTGATTTATATAAAAAAGCAGATAATTTTGTCAGAAAACTAACACCAAAAGTAATTGTAGAAGAAGATATAAAAGATTTTGAACAAGCCGAGGATAATGAAAAATACGATTACATCGTAGATTTAAAAGCAAAGTCTGCAACATTGACACAAAAAGGTATTAAAAAAGCAGAAGAAGAGTTCCATTTAGAGAACTTTAACGATATAGAGAATTCTGAATTAGTACATAATGTGAATCAAGCATTACGTGCACATGAAAAAAAAAAAAAGGATATTGATTACATTGTAAAAGATGGAGAAGTATTAATTGTTGATGAATTTACAGGAAGAATTATGGTAGGAAGAAGATAC
>CALXAQ010000003.1 GCA_944386335.1 uncultured Clostridia bacterium
AACCTAAAGCTCTACCAGACATTTTCGCTACAGGTATTCCTAAAGCCGATACAATTGGTACTAAAATAAGTGTTACTTTATCTCCTACTCCCCCTGTACTATGCTTATCTACTACATTTCCTAAAGCTGATAAATCTAATATATCTCCAGAATGTGCCATAGCCAATGTAAGACATTTTGTCTCTTCTTCGTTCATTCCATTTATATAAGTAGCCATTATAAAAGCTGCTGCTTGCTCTTCTGGAATATTTCCTCTAGTATACTCTTTTATAAAATATTCTATCTCTTGTCTTGAAAGATTTTCTTTATCCCTCTTTTTTCGAATAATTTCTATCATGTTCATATATATTTCCTCTTTCATTGATAATATTTTTTACAAAAGATAGTCTATGGATAGGTGTTAATCCATACTCCTTAATTGCTTCTATATGTGACTTAGTTCCATATCCTTTATGTTTTGCAAATCCATATTGTGGATATATTTCATCCCATTGACGCATAAGTCTATCCCTTGTAACTTTTGCTATAATAGATGCTGCTGCTATACTATAGCACTTGGCATCTCCTTTGATAATAGAAATATAAGGAATTTGACAAGTATCTATATGCTCCAAAGCGTCTACAATAATTCTATCTGGTTTTATTGATAATTCTTGAATGGCACTTGTTAATCCTTTCTTGGTAGCATTTAAAATATTTATTCTGTCAATTTCTTTTTGATCAATAATGCCTACTCCATAGCTAATAGCTTCTTGTATAATTTGTTCATATAAAACTTCTCTCTTCTTCTCGGATACTTTTTTAGAATCATTTACACCTTCTAGCATTGAGTTCCTTGGTAAAATTACAGCTGCAACAACAACAGGACCAGCTAGTGGTCCCCTTCCTGCTTCATCAATTCCACAAATGGTCCTGCATCCTTGCTCATATAAATTTTCCTCTATCTCTTTTAATGCTTTTAATCTAATTTCTTCTTCCTCTTTCATATTCCAAATCCTTTTATGCTTCTACATTTTCTGTATTGTTTTGCAATTCTGTATTTAATTGTCCTTCTCTTTGTTTAATACTGGATAAAGTATAATACTCTATATCTTCTATAATAATAGGTACTGTCATCATAACCTCACCTGTATCATAATTTACTATATATGCTTCTCCTTCTTCCAATTCTAATTGACTAAGTCCTAGAGCATCTAATTCTTCTTTTTCTAACATATAATAACTATCAAAGTTTTCTTCTCCTTCATTTAGAATGCCTTTTTGTAACATTCTCCCTATTTTTTCATTTTCTTTATTTTCTGCAACTTTTTTCCCTATATAAGTGGCATTTTCCTTTTTAGCTACTACCATCTCCTGTAACATTGTTATTTTTCCTTGCACCAATAATAAGTCTGTTTTTCTATTTTCTAATGTCTCTTGTTGATATTCTCCTCTAATAAAGTACACGATTGCTATAATGACCATTGCAAGCACAATTAATATAATTAATAAAGTTAAATAAGTCATTCCTTTTTCTTCTTTCATCCCTTACTTCATTCCTTTCTTTTTATGCTGTTATTATATAAGTTCTTCCTCATAAAATCAAGATTTTTTCACACAAAATTCACAAAACTATTGTATGATATAGTTAAATTAAGGTAAAATATCATTGAAAGTTTATGGGTATCTTTTAAAACCTAAATTTATATAGTGAGGGATTCTTATGGAAGAAAATAAAGAAGAAAAAAAGGAACAAAAAATTATTCTAGAAGGAAAAAAAGAGGAGAATACATCCAATACTTATACTACTGTAAAAGAGGTAAAATCTAAGAAAGAAAGTAATTTTGGAAAAAATGTAGTTTTACCTTTCTTTAGTGGAATTGTTGGTACAGCAGTAGTATTTGGTACTTGTTTTGGTATTCCTAGCATTAGAGAAAGTATTTTAGGTTCTAATACTAATACAAATATAAATACACAAACATCTGGGATTAGTTCTAATAGTAATACTAATCTTATCTCCCTAGCCAATTACTCCGAAACAGGTGTTGGAGTAGCTGCTAAAGTTCGCCCCTCTGTAGTAGGTATTCAAGTACAGTATTCTATTAATTCACCATTTTATAGTAGTAATTCTACTGCCTCTGCAGAAGGTTCTGGTATTATTATGAGTGAAGATGGTTATATTTTGACCAACAATCACATCGTTAATTCTACTTCTTCTTCTTCTTTTTACGAATTAGGAGAAGCTTCTAAAATCTCTGTTTATTTATATAACGATGAAACTGCTTATGATGCTAAAATTATTGGTACTGACGATCAAACAGATTTAGCTGTTCTTAAAATAGATAAAACTGGTTTAACACCTGCTACTATAGGAGATTCTAATAGCGTACAAGTAGGTGAATTTGCTATGGCTATTGGAAACCCACTTGGCATGGAAAGTAGTGTTTCTGCAGGTATTATTAGTGCCGTTAATAGAGAAGTTTCAACAGATGGTGTTACCTATACTCTTATTCAAACAGATACTGCTATTAACTCTGGAAATAGTGGTGGTGCTTTAGTAAATAGTAATGCTGAAGTAATTGGTATTAATACACTAAAACTGGCTGGTAATGGTGTAGAAGGTATGGGATTTGCTATTCCTATGCACATTGCTAAGCCTGTTTATGATCAATTAGTAGAATATCAAAAAGTAAAAAGACCTTATATTGGCATTACAGGTCAAGATTTAACACAAAAATTAGCAGAAGAAAATAATTTAGTTCTTGGCATATATGTAAAAGCAGTTGATGATTTTTCTGCTGCTGAAAAAGCTGGTATTAAACCAGGAGATGTTATTATTGCAGCAGACGGAAAATCTATTAGCACAATGGACGAATTAAATGAAATTAAAAACTCTCATAATATTGGAGATGAAATGACCATTAAAGTAAATAGAAAAGGGTTAGAAAAAGAATTAACCGTTACGCTTCAAGAGCAATAGTGCAAAAAATAAGACTTTCTCCTTAAAAAAGTACTGATTGTTATGCAACCAGTACTTTTTTCTATCCCAATAACACATAATAGATACGAAAACTTCCTGAACCTCCACCTCCGAAATAAATGGACATCTCCATTGTAGTAGCAGTTGGAATTAGTGATATAATAAATCCTTGAGAGTAGCCAGAACTACTATCTCCCCATTGGTTTTGAGATAATATCTGAGATGAACCATTTGTTACTTTAACACTAGCACCATACCAACCGTTCATTATAACTTCCTATTCTCTTTCCATATATAACTAGCATATAAGTATGATTTGGTATTAGATTTGTTAAATTCACTTTTTGAGTTGCTCTTGTTCCAAGGTCAAAAGAATCTGATTGCGTTATTCTAATTGGTTCTTCCTTTAAAGTTCCTGTTATCATTTGTCCATTTATCCATGCTGTTTTACCACTAGTAATATCTACTGCTGTTGCCGTTGCTTGTGTTTGACTTGCTAAACTATTAGCCGTTACTTTTCCACTTCCATTATGATACCCTGTTGGTATAGTATAACTTTGTCCACAATTTAGTGTTGTACTTACTGCTCCATTGTTTGCCATCGTTCCTGTTACTAATTTCCCTTTACTGTAAGCTTTATAATCTTTTAAAATATGACCTGCATCTGCATTAGTCTGC
>CALXAQ010000004.1 GCA_944386335.1 uncultured Clostridia bacterium
TATCAAGGCATCCAGTATTTGCACAAGTAGTTGATATGTTAGAAAAAGCATTTAAAAAAATACCAAACAATACAAATTTAATATTACATTCAGATCAAGGATGGCAATATCAAATGAAACAGTATCAGTATCTATTAAAAGAAAAAGGAATTAGGCAAAGTATGTCTAGAAAAGGAAACTGTTTAGATAATTCATTAGCAGAAAATTTCTTTGGATTACTAAAATCAGAATTATTTTATACAAAAGAATATCAAACAATAGAAGAATTAGAAAAAGATATAATTGAATATATAGATTACTATAATAATAAAAGGATAAAAAGCAAATTAAAAGGAATGAGCCCTGTTCAATACAGAGTTCACTCCAAGGTTGCCTAGTAGATAATCAAAAACTGTCCAATTTTTTGGGTTCAGTACAACTATAGGCTTTATAATCTTTTAAAATTTGTGCCGCTGTTGCATTCGTTTTGCCTAGCTGACTATTTATAGTGTCTAATTGACTTTGCAAGTTATTTATTGTTTCTTGTTTCGTAGCTACTTCTTTTTTTAGATCTGCTATTTGAATATCTTTTTCTGAAATTTCTGCTTTTAAATCTGTGATTTGTTTATTTAATTCCTCTATTTTAGCATTTAAATCTGCTACTTGTTCTTGCAATTCTGTATTTTCTTGTTGCAAATTGGCTATCTGCTCTTTTAACTCTTCTACTTGTTTTTGCAATAATTCTATCATTTGATCTTTTTTAGCATCTTCTTCATCTTCTGTATAAATTCCTTCTTGATCCATCTCCCAAAATAACTGATTTAGTTGCTCTTGTTCTTGCTCTCCTGCATAGATTATATTTTCTCTTGCTTGTTTTGTTTTTGTTATAATTCCATTATCTCCTACTAATGTACTGATACTCACACCTGCTAATATAATTAATATGATAATAGTTACTACTAATGTAATTAATGTAATTCCTTGTTCTTTATTCTTCTGTTCTTGCATAAATTTTTCTCCTTCTATTTTTATAAGAAAAATTATAGCTCTTTATTCTCTATTTTCTATCTTTTACTTTGAGTTTTAATTATCATTTGTTTTCATAATTTCTCTAACATTTTGTCAAAAGGAGAAAAGCAAGAAGATTGCATTGCTTTCTCCTTGCTTTTTATTTAGTTGTCACTTCTTCTGTCTCCATCGCTATAGGAGTGATAGAAACATCTTGCCATTGCATGTTGCTAACATCCCAACTAAGTTTAGTTATCCATATCATGGCAACCACGAATACGGCAATCAATATTGAAATTAGATTTTCTTCAAATGTGTGCCGTCTAATTTTTAAAATGTTCCAAATACTCCTTTTCTTCATTATTCTCCTTTTTCCTTTCCATTTATTTTTGGAAATTATAATACAAATCTCCTATTTATTATTATATCACATTTTACATAAGTTGTAAAATGTCTTTCCAATTTTATCATTTTTTATGGAATTACATTCTTTGCAATTTAAGGAACGTCCCTAAATTGCAAATTGCAAAAAAAAATGAACTTTAAGGAACGTCCCCAAAGTTCAAAAGTTCAAGTTTATTTTTTTATTCTAAGAATCCTTTATAATGTCTCATAACAAGTTGTGATTCTAATTGTTGTACTGTCTCTAATGCAACTCCTACTACAATCAAGATAGATGTTCCACCAAAGGCTAAGTTTAGACTTGTAAATCTCATAAGCATTGGTAGGATAGCAATCACTGCTAGGAAAAATCCTCCAAATAATGTTAGTTTTGAGATAATAGAGGCTAAATAGTCTGTAGTTGGTTTTCCTGCACGAATTCCTGGTATAAATCCTCCATTTTTCTTGATATTATTAGATACTTCTGCTGGATTGAATGTTGCATAAGTATAGAAATAAGTAAATCCTATAATTAACAATAAATATACGATTGCGTTTGCAATGGTATAACCAATTCCTACGCTAGAGGAAGATGTTGCCATAGAGAAATTATATATTACATTCCAAAATCCTGTTTGACTTGCTATATCTGGTACAAACATTTGAATAATCATAGCAGGGAATGTCATAAATGAGGATGCAAAGATAATTGGCATAACACCTGCCATTGCTAGTTTCAATGGTATATGTGTGTTTTGTGCTCCCACCATTTTTCTTCCAACTACTCTTTTAGAATATTGTACTGGTACTTTTCTTTCTGCTTGTTGTACAAATACAACTCCTGCTACTAAGATAATAGCTCCTATAATAATTCCAAGCGCTGTTAATAATCCTGTTGTGGAGAATACTCCTCCTTCAAAGATTAGATTCCAAATACTAACTACTCCACTTGGTAAACCTGCTATAATACCTACAAAGATGATAATAGAAATTCCATTACCAATTCCTTTGTTGGTAATTTGGTCTCCTAGCCACATAAGTAATGCTGTTCCTGCCATTAAAGAAATAACAACTGTTGCTCCTGTTACAAATCCTGTATCAATAAAAATTCCAGAAGAACGATAAGCAAGATATACTCCTACTCCTTCAATAAGAGCTAAGACAATGGTAAGAATTTTGGTATAACGATTAATTTTGTTTCTACCATCTTCTCCTCCTTCTTTCATTAATCTTTCTAAAGAAGGTATTACCATTCCTAACAATTGTATCACAATAGATGCTGTAATATATGGGCTAATAGACATAGCAAAGATAGATAATCTAGAGAATGCACCTCCAGATATCATATCTATTAATGACGAGATTCCTTGTCCTGAAAAAGCTTCTGCTAATTGAAAAGAATCTACTCCTGGTACAGTAATGTAACATCCTAATCTAAAAATAACGATTAGTAATAATGTGTACATTAATTTTTTACGTACGTCTGGTGTTTTTAAGGCATTTTTAATGGTTTTAAACAATTATATCACCTCTGCCTTTCCACCTAAAGCTTCTATCTTTTCTTTGGCAGTTTTTGTGAATCTTACAGCTTTAACAGTTAATTTTTTCTCTAGATTTCCTGTTGCTAGGATAACAATTCCATCATTTACTTTTGAAATAATACCGTCAGCTACTAATGTTTCTGCAGTAACTTCTTCTTTACTTGATTTGTTAAGCATATTTAAGGTAACTTCTGTATATTTCTTAGCATGAATATTTGTAAATCCTCTTTTTGGTAATCTTCTATATAATGGTGTTTGACCACCTTCAAATCCACGTCTTACTCCTCCACCTGATCTTGCTTTTTGTCCTTTATGACCTCTACCAGATGTTTTGCCTAGACCTGAACCAATTCCACGTCCAACTCTTTTTCTATTTTCTGTTTCTTGTGCTGGTTTTAATTCGCCTAACTTCATTGTGCGATTACACCTCCTCTTTATATTATCCAGTTTGTGTTTTCCACTTTTATAATATATCTTCTACTTTTTTACCTCTTTTAGCAGCTACTTGCTCAATTGTTTGCATTTTCTTTAATCCTTCAATTGTAGCATATACTACGTTTCTAGGATTGTTTGTTCCTAATACTTTTGTACGAATGTCTCTGTAACCTGCAAGCTCTAAAACTGGTCTTACGCTACCACCAGCGATTAATCCAGTACCTTCTGCTGCTGGTTTTAACATAACTTTTGCACTACCAAATTCTCCGATATATTCATGTGGTATAGTTGTTCCTACGATAGGTACTTCTATTAAGTTTTTCTTAGCTTCTTCAATTGCTTTTTTGATAGCATCTGGTACCTCTGCTGCTTTTCCATTTCCAACACCAATATGTCCTGCACCATCACCAACAACAACAACTGCACTAAATCTAAAAGTTCTACCACCTTTTACAACTTTTGCAACTCTATTAATAGCAACTACTTTCTCTTTTAATTCATTTGCTGTATTTTCTTCTTGCACCTTGTTTTCCCTCCTTTAAATTTTAGTTTTAAAGATTTTTATTTTCTTTTTTAATTTTTTAGAATTTTAATCCTGCCTCTCTTGCAGCTTCCGCTAATTCTTTTACTACTCCATGATAAATGTATCCACCTCTATCAAATACTACTGTATCTATATTTTTTTCTAATGCTCTTTTGGCAATTAGGGCACCTACTTCTTTTGCAGCTTCCTTATTTGCATGTTTTGTTTTAATTTCTTTATCTAATGTAGATGCACTTACCAAAGTATTTGCTACTACATCATCAATGACTTGCACAAATAAATTTTTGTTGCTTCTATACACACATAATCTTGGACATTCTGCTGTTCCACTAATTTTTCTACGAACTCTTACATGTCTTCTTTGTCTTTCTGCTTTTCTATTTGTTTTCGTAATCATTTTGGCAAATCTCCTTTCTAATTAGTAGTTATTGTTTTTCTTTTTATTCTGTCACTTTTTAAAATAAACGTCTTCCACAATTCTATTAACATTTTCTTACCTACTATATCATAAAGAAACACAATAATTTCTAATTTATTTTCTTTTTCTATTTTATTTTTTACCTGCTTTACCTTCTTTACGTCTAATATGCTCTTGGGCATATTTAATTCCTTTTCCTCTATACACTTCTGGTGGTCTCTTTGTTCTTACTACTGCTGCTGTTTGACCAACTAGTTCTTTATCAATTCCTCTTACAATAATGGTATTTGCATTTGGTACATCAAAAGTAATTCCTTGTGGAGCTTCCATCT
>CALXAQ010000005.1 GCA_944386335.1 uncultured Clostridia bacterium
TCTATTTGTACATATGTATCTCTATAAACAGAAACTAAATGTATTTCCTTTGTTTTGTTATTCAAACTTGCAATTATAATGCAATCACTCCTATTTCCTTTTCCTAAATTATCGTCTCTACTGTCTACTCCAAATAAAGCAATATTTCGGTAACCAGATAAATTTTCTTCTACTTGTGTATCTATGTCTAATTCTTCTTCGTTAATGGATACTTGTTGCATTTTTCCTAGTTTGTCTGCAATATACCAATAAGCACCTCCTAATACACCTGCAATTATAATTACCAATGTTAATACAACAACGCCAAAAATTTTTAAACCTTTTCTTTTTTTCTTTGGTTTTTCCGTATCAGTTTTTGTATCATTATCTCTATAACTATTTGTATGTTTTCCTGGCATTTTTTGTCCTCCTTTTATATTTTCTCTATTTTACAGAAAAAAGTGTTAAAATATATTTTATTTTAACACTCCCCTCTCTATTTGTCTACGAATTTCTTCATAAATTCTATACTTTTTTCCAGAACCAGTCTAGACTATTGTCAATACTTTTCTTCTTTGTATCTTTTGCTTCAATGTCATCAATCCATAAATAAGAAAAGAAAGATAATAAAATAAACACAAAATCAATGGCAATACTAATAGCAATATCAGAAATCATTTGTTGCATAGAAGAATCCATTGCATATAATTCTATTGCGTGACTTACTAACAATGTTAAAAAAACTAATAACATAATGCATGGAACAAAACTCTTTTTCGTTTCTTTTCCTAACCATACAATTAATACGAATAATACTAAAGCTACTAATACTGATAATGGTTCTGTAAAGTTTACTATTGGTAGATTCATTTTTGCTTCCTCCTCTTTAGTTTTTATTTTCTTTAAAGACATTATACCATAGTGAAAAAATATTGCAATATAATTATAAGAAAAATTTTTAAATCTAAGTAATTGGTACCATATCTATAATGTTTCTTTTTTTATTAATAGTTTTCTTTGTATCGCTTGTAATGGTTTTTTTTTTAATTTCTTTTCATAGCCATTCATCTACCACTTCCATACAACGGCACAATATAGTATCATATATATTGCAATTTGAAGCAATAACATTGAAATAGAGTGAATTGGTACATATACTTTTACTATAACTGCTATTATAATGCTTCCTAGCATCGGTACAGACATTTTTAATATATTTTTCCAGAATTCTATTATATTAATTCCTACTTTTCTATGATAAAAAATATTCATACTGATAATAGAACCTCCAATTAAAGAAATGGATGTACCTATGGCTGCTCCTATTCCTCCATATAGCTTTGATAAAACAATACTAACGCCTACATTAAAAAAAGCAAATAAGATTAATATAATTACCCTAAATTTATATTTATTTTTTGCTTGTAATATATTTAATCCTACATTTTGTATTAAAGGTATTGTCATTGGTATCATCAGAATGCAAGCAATAATATAGGACTGGGAGTACTCTGGTCCGACCCACATAATTTCAATAAATTCTTTTCCAAACAATACAAAACCTGAAATAATGAGAGCCATAACAATGTATTGTACTCTGCCTGTTCTTATAAAAATGTCTGTAAATTCTTTATCAGATGCTTTTTGAGACTCCATCTTTGTAACTCTTGGTAGTAAAACGCCTGAAATAGCTGTTGAAAAGTTCATAAACATCTGATTTAGTTGGGAAGCTACAGAATATATTGCTACCGCTACCGAACCTGAATAAATTCCTAAAACAAATTGATCTAAGCTCCAGTTAATTTTATCTAAAATGCTATTTAGAAAAATCCATACAGAATATGCCATAATTTCTTTTAGTAATTTAAAATCAATTTTTCCAAACTTCAATTTTATTTTTAATTTTGTTTTACAATAGATATAATTTAACAGCAAAGTCCCTATATTTAGTACAGTTACTAAAATTACCAATCCTATAGACTTTATTCCAAAATGCAATAGTATTAACATAATAATAGGATTTAAAATAATTCTGATTAAATTTAGCATTTTTGAAAAAACAAATTTCTCATAAGATGTTATGATAGATGTAAATACACTAAGAGGAAATGTTACCACTAAGTTTAATGTCAAAATTCCCATTAATATTTTAGCTTTATTTAGTTCCTCTACTCCCATTGTATTTCCAAATAATTTATCTACATTTAGCCATAAAATAAAACTAATAATGCCTGCTATAATTCCTATTATAATATAAATAAGAAAGAACATTCCATGTAGTTTTTGTTCTTTTTCTTTTTCATTTTTATTTCTGTATCTAGTTGTATAAATAATAATAGCATTTCCAAAACCAAAATCTAATATGGTAAGATAAGAAATAACAGATGTAACCAAGGAATATAATCCATATTCTGTTTGTCCTAATTGTGCGGTCAAAATAGGCGTGTATAGCACACCTATTAACATATTTACTACTATAATTATATAAGATAAAATCGCTCCAATTTTGATTTCCTTATTTGTCTGCATTTTTTTCCTTTCTATACTTTTCCTTAAGATAATACTTTACCAATAAACTCTTTCGTCCTATTTCTTTCTTCTTCTAATCTTCTATCTATTTTTTGCTTGTCTACTTTTAGTTGATTTTCTGTAATTCTATCTTGATACCATGCATCTTGTAAGTCAAACTTTTCTAATAATGTATCTAATCTTGAATTCATTTTTATATTAGAATCTTCTCTATCAAAAACAACAAATGGTTTGTGAAACAAAATTGCAAAAACAGAAGAATGAAAAGAATCTGTGCATATTAAAAAAGCATTTTTTTCTAAATACAAAAACTCGCTTGGTCCTGTTTGATAAATAGGTGCATTTTTGTCGAGTATATCGATAATTTGACAATGATTTTCTTTAGCAATTCTTTCTATTTCTTTTTTCCTCTTCTCAGATATTTCTCCTAAAAAATAGGTTAATATATATTTATCCGCTTTTATATTTTCTGGCTTTTTAGCAAGCCCGCTCCACTGCTCCGCTGTTAATAGCATAGTTGGATCCACCAAGACTTCTACATCTTTTCTCTGTACTAATTCTTCTATGAGCTTCTTTCCTCTTTCTTCTCTAACAGAATTTGCTTTAAAATTTTGTAATTCCCTTTTTAGTTTTTCTTCTTCTTGCTTTGGCAATTTTTCTATGCCAAAACTAGCTGAAAAGGCAACTCTTTGCTCTGGTTTTGCAATTTTTAATAAATCTACATCTTTTAATCTGCCAAAATTGGGATTCCAAACTTGGTCACTGCCGTACAAAAAAATAATCATATTCATTTTCCATTTTGCTATATGCCGTAATATAATGCTTAGAAAATTTTATATTTCTATTAAACTCTTTAAATTTTTTTGCTCTTTTTCTATATTTATTTTGTACACTACGTAAACTACTTTTTAATAAATATTTTCCTAATCTTAGCAATATCTTTTTATTTTTTTCATTTAATGGTGCTATATTTTTCAAAGTGACACATTCACATTGCTGACTTTTTAAAAACTCTTGTATAGCATAATTTTGTAGTCTAATTGCTATTTCTTCATTGTTTCACCTTATTTTTTGCATTTTCCTGTATCAAAATAACCCAAAAAAACTTTTCTTTTTTATTGGTATAGGATTTTCTATTTCCTCTATTTTTTGATTTTGAATAATTGCCTCTGGATGTACTGTAGTTAAAAGTTTTTGTTCTTCTTCTCCTACTATTTTATTTATTTCTTCCACCGCTTGTGGTATTCGTGGATAAATGCTATTTGGTCTATGCGTGTCTGATCCCAAAAAATGTACCATGTGATGTTCTAACAACTTCTTTATTGTTTCTTTTGGTTCTTTTCCATATATACCTATTATGCTCCCATAATTACATTGCATTAAAACCCCATCTTCTATAAGCGGTATTAATTTATTTGGATTTTTCTGAATATAAGGATATCTTTCCGGATGTGCCAAAATAGGTACTCTACCTTGCTCCAATATTTGATATACCACTTCTGTAATGTTAAAAGGTTCTGCATTAATTGGTAATTCAAATAGCACATATTGGCTATTATTCAATGTAGTGGCTTTTTCTTCTTCTAATAAGCTATTTATACGATTTGTAATATAAATTTCATTGCCTTGAAAAATTTGCATATCTATTGGCATTTTTTCTCGAATTTGCTCTATTTTTTCTGCAATTTCTTTTTTATTACATTCGTAATATTCTTCCATATAATGAGGAGTTACTATAATTTTATGAAATCCTGCCTCTTTTGCTTCTTGTAGCATTTTGGCAGACTGTTCTATTTCTTTTGCTCCATCATCTACTCCAAATACAATATGAGAATGTACATCAATCATATGTTATTCTCCCTTTTTTAATTTTTCTCTTTCCTCTTCCAAATAATCATTCATCTGTTTAATTAGTTCTTCTGGCGATTTTAGACCTTCAGATGACGTAGTAGTTTGCGCAGAAACTTGTTTTGTTGGTTCTTGTTCATCTTTTTCAAAATCATAAATACTAGATGTTTTTGGTTTTGTTTCTTCTCTATTTTGTTTTAAAATCTCTTTTGCTTTATTTTTAGTCTCCGCTTTCATACGTTCAATTCTCAATTGTTCTTCTTGTTTTGCACTTACTTTTTTAATTGGCACTTTATTACTAGTTTTTGATGTTCTTTGTGCTGTTACATTGCTACTTCCATAATAGTAAGAAGAATAATATTCTTTTTGTGTTACAGGCATTTTGTTAATAACCACTCCTGCAATTTTTCCTCCTACATTTTCTATATCTTTTTTCACTTTTTCTAAGGCGTCCATTTTGGTTTCTTTATAAGCTGTTACAATTAAAGTAGTATCTACATAGCGAGAAACAATAACAGCATCTGTTACTAAATCACTTGGAGTTCCATCAAAAATAATTAAATCACATACTTCTCTCAAAGTATCTATGGCATCTGGTAACAATCCTGAAACCAATAATTCTGATGGATTTGGTGGAATATTTCCAGCAGGTATTAAATATAAATTTTTTACCTCTGTTTCTCTAATATAAGATAAAATATTATTATTACTGTCTTCTCCATTAGAATTTATTCCTGACAAAAAGTTAGAAAGTCCAGGAGTTGGAGCTACTCCAAAAATAGAGAATTGTCTTCCCTTTCTCATATCACAATCTATTAAAATTACTTTTTTTCCTGCTTGTGCAAAAGTAACTGCCAAATTAGCAGACACCCAGCTCTTTCCCTCTGAAGGAGATGTACTTGTTACTAATAAAGATTTCAATCCTCTTTTGGTATTCATAAATTGTATATTGGTTCTTAACGTTCTAAAAACTTCCGAAATAGGAGATTTTGGCTCTTTAAAGGTTATAATCTCTTTTTTCATTATTTCCTACCTCCTTTATTTACAGTTTTCATACTTAAATCAAAATCACAAATTGGAATAGTAGTAAGTACAGATAATCCTAATTTCTTCTCTATATCTTCTTTTGACTTCACTGTAGTATCTAGCATATTGGCAATTAGTGCATAAACTACGCCTATTACAACACCAATAAACAAGAAAATAACCAAATCTTTTATGTGGTTGATATTATATGGTTCTGTTGGCACTTCTGCTTCATCCC
>CALXAQ010000006.1 GCA_944386335.1 uncultured Clostridia bacterium
TATTTATCCAATGCCAATGTATATGAAATGGGAGTGGCGGATAGCTATTTAAAATACCAAAAAGGGTATATTATTAGCGAGGATGCGAAGGAGTATGAAGAAGAAAATCCGGAGGCAGCACAAAAATTAAAAGAAATTATAGAAAATTTGCAAGAAGGAAAAGATTTTGCGGTGTTAAGACAAATGCCATCTGCAGAAGAATGGACAAAACAAAATACGATAAAATTTTCTACTGTTCCAGAGGCTCCAGATAATAGATAGGAATTGAGAATAAGTATGTGTATGCGTATTTTGGAGATGAAACATAGTAGAAGGGGAGAAAGCGATGAAATATTGTATAGATTTGGGTTCGTCTACAATAAAAACCTATGCGTGTGAAGAAGAGGAAATAGCACCAAAATTAATAGAAGAAAAAAGTATTCTACTAAAAAATTTCTTCTCGGAGGAAACAGGTATTAGCCAGAAAAATTATAGAGAAGTGATAAAGCATGTGCAAGAATTAGTAGGGAAATATCATTTAAATAGTAATAATTGCAAAATTTATGCAACAGGTATTTGGAGAAAAATCCCAAAAGAACAATATGATAATTTAAAGGCAGATTTCGCACAATTGGGGTTGAAGTTTCATGTAATTACTCAAGAAGAGGAAAACTACTATTTTGAAAAGGCAATGCAAGGCATTTATGATAACAAAAAAGTACTAATGGTAAATATGGGCGGAAAAACAACAGAACTATTAGTATATGATAAAGGAGAAGTGACCCATAGAAAAAATCTGCAAATTGGCGTTGCAGAAATGCTGAATTATTTTCCAGAAATGAATGATGAAAATAATGGCTTGAAAATACAAGACGTTTTGCAGTATGCACTAGATATACTCGAAGGAGAAGAAATAGATTTTGGTTGTGATTGCGGTATTTTTACAGGAGGAGAACTTCGTTTTCAAAAATTAGTAAAATATCACTTAGTACCAAACCGCATTTTTCATGATGGTATCCACGAGTATATGATAACTTATGAAGATTTAGCAAAGAAAAATCAGGAGTTGTTAGAAAAAATTAGTTTAGATGACTTGTATGTATTAATGCCACATAATCCAAAGTGGATGGATGGGGCAAAAGCAGGAAGTATTTTGGCACAAGCTATTTTTAAAAAGGCAAATATTCACTACATTGTGCCATCCGACCTAAATATTGTAAATGGAATTATAAAAGAAGAAAGGTAGAATATAATGGTTATATTAATAGGCGAAAGTGGTTCTGGTAAAAGTACTATTTTGGAGGAACTATGTAAAAGAGGTTTTAAAAAAGCAAAAAATTATACGACAAGACAAAAACGTGTAGGAGAAGAAAACGGACAAGATATGTTTTTTATTACAAAAGAAGAATTTGAAACTATGTGGAAAAATGGAGAACTTTTGCAAAGAGCGGAGTTTAATCGTGAATTCTATGGAATTAGCACAGATTCTTTAAAGGAAAATGTAGCTTGTATTTCTATTGTGAAATCTGTTAAAGACATTAAAGCAAGAGCAATAGAACTAGGCAAACAAGATATTCCTTTTTTAGTCTGTTATATTTATGTACCAGAGGAAGAAAGAATTCAAAGAATGCAAAAAAGAGGAGATAGCAAAGAAGCCATACAAACGCGTATAGAAATTGACAGAGAAGAATTTCAAAATGTAAGAGAAGTTTGTGATGTGGTGATAGAAAATAAAAATTTAGAAGAGGCTGTGGAGAAAATATTGGAATTGGTGTAAAAACTATAGCATAAATTTGGAATTTGTCAAACGATTTTTCCAGAAAAACTATTGCAATCTGGTAAAAATGTGATATAATAAACAAGCTAAATAAGAAATAAAAGCATGAAAGGGAGAATAAAACATGAGTATGAAAGTAGAAAAAACAGATAAGGCAAATGAAGTAAAACTAAGTTTTGTTATTGAAGCACAAAAGTTTGATGAGGCTATTCAAAAAGCATATACAAAAAATGCAAAATATTTTACAATACCAGGATTTAGAAAAGGAAAAGCACCATATAAAATAGTAGAAAGACAATATGGAGCACAAATTTTCTATGAAGATGCTTTTAATGAAGTAGTACCAGAAATTTACGAGAAAGAATTAAATGAAAATAAAATAGAAGCAGTTAGTAGACCAGATATTGATATTACACAAATGGAGAAGGGAAAAGATTTAATCTTTACTGCCATTGTGCAAACAAAACCAGAAGTTACTCTAGGAAAATACAAAGGTATAGAACTTAAAAAAATAGAGTATACTGTAAAAGAAGAAGATATTAAGCACGAACTTGGACATATGCAAGAAAGAAATGCAAGACTTGTGAATGTAGAAGATAGACCAGTAGAAAAAGATGATACTGTAGTTATTGATTTTGAAGGATTTGTAGACGGAGTTGCATTTGAAGGTGGAAAAGCAGAAGGACATGAACTAGTAATTGGAAGCAATACCTTTATACCAGGGTTTGAAGACCAAATTATCGGAATGAAAATAGACGAAGAGAAAGAAATTAACGTTACTTTCCCAGAAGAATATTTTTCTAAAGATTTAGCCGGAAAAGAAGCTATGTTCAAAGTAAAATTACATGAAATTAAAAAGAAAGAATTGCCAGCATTAGATGACGAATTTGCAAAAGATGTAAGCGAATTTGATACATTAGAAGAATTAAAAAAATCTATTAAAGAAAAACTAGAAGAGCAAAATACATCAAGAGCAAAATATGAAACAGAGGATGCAGCTATTAAAGCTGTATGTGATAATGTAAAAATAGAAATTCCATCAGGAATGGTAGAAACAGAAACAGATAATATGATAAGAGATATCGAACAAAGATTAATGTATCAAGGATTGAACTTAACACAATATCTTCAAATGATGCAAAAAACAGAAGCAGATATGAGAAAAGAATTTGAAGAGCAAGCAACACAAACTGTAAAAACAAAATTAGTATTAGAGGCGATTATTAAAGCAGAAAAAATAGAAGCATCAGAAGACGAGATAAAGGAAAAAGCAGAAGAAATGGCTAAAAATTATGGAAGAGATGCAGAAGAAATGCTAAAAAATGATGCTCTTAAAGTATACATAGCAGATACTTTAAAAACAGAAAAAGCAGTTGACTTTATTGTAAAAAATGCTAAAATAAAATAAGTAAAATAAAAGGAAAAGTTAGGGGTGGATTGTATTTAAGGAAAAACAAAGAATAAATTTACCACTAACTTATCTTTGTTTATAAGAAAAAAGGAGGAAACAGAAATGTTAAATAATAGTTTAGTACCTTATGTTATAGAGCAAACAGCAAAAGGAGAAAGGTCATACGACATTTTTTCAAGATTATTAAAAGATAGAATTATCTTCTTAGGAGAAGAAGTAAATGCTACAACAGCAAGCTTAGTCATTGCACAATTACTTTTCTTAGAGTCAGAAGATCCAGATAAAGAAATTTATTTATATATTAATAGCCCAGGAGGTTCTATTACAGATGGAATGGGAATTGTAGATACTATGAATTACATTAAATGCCCTGTATCTACTATGTGTATAGGTCTTGCTGCTAGTATGGGTTCTGTACTTTTAGCATCAGGAGAAAAAGGAAAAAGATTTGCTACACCAAATGCAGAAATATTAATTCATCAACCATTAATCGGTGGCGGCGGAATTTCTGGACAAACAACAGAAATTCAAATTCATGCAGAGCATATGATTCGTACAAGAGAAAAATTAAATCAATTATTAAGTGACAGAACAGGTCAACCAATTGATGTAATTAACCGTGACACAGAAAGAGACCATTGGATGACAGCTAAGGAAGCATTAGATTATGGAATTATTGATGGCATAATTGAAAAAAAAGCATAAAATAGAGAAGAAGAGGCAAAAATATACTAAAGAATAGAAATAGAAGAAAAAGGAGAAAGAAATGGCAAAGACCAATAATAGCAATATTAGATGTTCGTTTTGTGGAAAATCACAAGATGCAGTAGA
>CALXAQ010000007.1 GCA_944386335.1 uncultured Clostridia bacterium
TATATAATATTTCATCACATTATCTCCTTTTTACTTTGTTTAATCTCAAGAATACACATATAAATTTCTATCTATTATCTGGAGCCTCTGGAACAGTAGAAAATTTTATCGTATTTTGTTTTGTCCATTCTTCTGCAGATGGCATTTGTTTTAACACTGCAAAATCTTTTCCTTCTTGCAAATTTTCTATAATTTCTTTTAATTTTTGTGCTGCCTCCGGATTTTCTTCTTCATACTCTTCTGCATCCTCGCTAATAATATACCCTTTTTGGTATTTTAAATAGCTATCTGCCACTCCCATTTCATATACATTGGCATTGGATAAATAATTTTTTAGTGCTGGAATTTCTCTTTCTAACGTTTGCTTTACAGATAGCAAAGCTGTTCTATCTAGCATTCTATTATCTCTCGGCTTTATTTCTATACTTATCATTTGCCCCGGCATTTCGTAAATTTCATTTTCATACTGTGCTACATTAAAGGAAATATCTACTAAAGCTTCTCCTACCGCTATAGTATATAGCCTACGAAGATTTTGTACAGATAATACTCTATCTAAATGTTCCATAGATATATTTTCTTTTTGCAAAAAGTCCTCATACTCTTCTAAACCTATAGTATCTCCTATTTGTTCTTCTCTTTTTCTCGTGGTATACTCTGTTTCTTCTTTATGTTTGTAAGTTTTATGTGTCATTCTTCTGCTTTTAAAACCATAAGTTTCTTCTCCTTTATAAACGGTCGTTCCGCTTCTAATACGAAGTGTTTCTCTTTTCCTTAATAAATCATAATTTTGTGTATCATCATAATAAGTATCTTGCGAAGCATATTGTACTTTGTCTATTATCTTATAGTTTTCTTCTATTTGTTCTCTCACATCGTATAAACTTACATCTTTAGAAGAAGTAAGTACATATCTTAATTCTAGTTCTTCTTTTGGTTTGGAAACAGAACTTATTACTTCTTCTATTAGCTTTTTATAGTTTGCCTCAAATTCTTCTTTCGAAATTCCTAATTCTAATCGAATCATCTCTGGATTAATAGCTGTTATTTCCCTTGTAAAAGGTTCTACATTAATACGTTTTTGACATTCGGAATAGTCTTTAATACCATCATGGGTTATGACATTAATTCCCTCTGTGTCTGTACTTTTATATGGTTTTATCGTTCTTACTTCATGTACAATTCCTTTTGTATCTTCTGCTATCTCTGGAATAGCCTTATGTAATAAATAACGAATATAGTTTTCTTCTTTATCTGTTTCCAAAGTGATATAATCTTGTACTGCTTGTTTTTGGTCGCACAAATATTTTAGCATTTCATTATCCGTTTGATTGGCTATTTTTTTCAAAGTTTCCTTGATAGGTGTTTCTAAAATTTGCATATGTTCCCCAATGGTGAAACTTGTCTTTTCCTCTGTTAAGAACTTTTGTATACTAGAAATTGTCTCTTGTGGTATTTCCTCTGGATACTTTCTTAGTTCTTGTAATAAAAACTCTAATGTATGGTCTCCTAATATGGAGGCATTTGCATAATATATCTTTTCATAATTTCTCATTCTTTCATAAATGGCTGCCTCTACTAAATAGAGTTTTTCTTCTGGAATAGCAACTATTAATTGGTCTCCATCTAGTACTAATTCGAAGCTTTTAATTAATTCTGGTACATTGGTTAGTATGTTCATTCCTGCATATTTAGAGTCTCTAATTAAATAGTCTAATCGATCGGCATCTATGTTATTAGAAATAAAAGAAGCCAGTAGTTCCTTTAATTGCACTTGATTATTCTCTACTTTTACATGTTTTTTTGGTTTTGCTTCTTTTTTAAAACCATACACTTCTTCTAAAAATTCTGCTACTTTTTCTGCAAATCCTTCTCCACCATAATTTTCTAATATTTGATGAATTTGTGTGTTTTCTCGAATTGCTTCCACACTTCTTTTTTCGTGTGAGTAACCCGTTATTTTTTCCTCTGTATGGGAAAAAGCAGCATGTCCTACATCATGTAATAGCATAGCAATTTTAGCAATTGTTTTTTCTTCTTTATCCATATGCATACCATATTTACTCAGTTTATTTTCTATATGGTTAACAATTCTGCACATTAAATGATAAGAACCTATGCTATGCTCCAAACGTTTTTCCTCTTCCATACTTTCGTATTCAAAGCATGCTGTTCCCACTTGTGAAATATCCTTTAAGCGTTGAAATTCTTCACATTGTACTAGGTCTTTAAAAACACCTTCTAATACAATTTCTCCATGTACAATATCTTTATATACCATTCTTTCACTCATCTGCTACACAACCTTTACTCGTTCTTTCCCTACTATTTCTTCTATTTGCTCTTGTATTTCTGGTGTTACATACATTGCTCCAGCTGGATCTTTTCTCTCTCCACTTACAATCTCTAAAGCAATATTGTTTTTATCTCCTGTGAAAAAATGAATCGCTCCTCTTAATTTTTCCTTCTGTTCTTCGTCTAAAGTAGTAATATCTATTTCTAACTTACTTGGTCTATTTGATGCTGGTGCATCACTTTGCTCTCCAAATGCTGTTATTTTACTTGCAATAATGGTTACATTTTGTTCTTCTTCTCGTATACTTAGCCTTCCTTCTATCATTACAATCTCATTTTCTAATAGAACAGAGGTAGAAGCTTGATAACAATTTTCAAATACAATTACCTCCATACTTCCATGTAAATCTTCTATGGTAACAAATGCCATAATTTTATTATTTTTGGTATACTTTTTCTTAATACTCGAAATAATACCTGCATATTTTACATTTT
>CALXAQ010000008.1 GCA_944386335.1 uncultured Clostridia bacterium
TCTATATACAATACATCATATTGCTTATTTTTTTGTTTAGCTATCATATTGGCAATTTGTATCATCACCGAACTATCTTTTCCACCACTTACGCTAAAATAGATATTTTCAAAATTATCAAATATAATTTCTAACCTTTCAATGGTAGCTTGCAAAACATCTTTATCTAAATATCTTTTCGCCAATTTTTTCCTCCTTTAGTACTTTTTCTCCTTTCTTTGTGTATTATATCATAAAACTTTTAAAATGTCGGTTAAAATTTAAAAATAATTGTGTTTTTTGTCAAAAAAATATCCTATTCCGTGATAGGATATTTCTTTATTTCCATTTAATTTCCACTTTGTTTTAATCGCAAATAGCCTAGTTCTTCCCATTCGTTATATGCTAAATTTAATCGGAATAATACTGTTGGCTTAGCTCCTGCTCTATTCTTATCTACTACGCAAGCATAATATCTTACATCTGGATCCTCATATTTTTCTAAATCAAAGAACTCTGTATCTACTTCTTCTAGAGAATATTCATAGTCTTGCAAAGTATCTCTATTTATTTGTTTAATTAAACATAAAGTATCTAATACTTCTTTTACTGTTCTGCTAACAGCTAAATCATTTACATTTAAATTAACAGGTAATGTACTACTTTCTGCTAATTGTAAAGTAGAGCAAATATATAAATCGAAATTTTGTGCTAAATTAGAAAGAATAGTTGCTGTCTTTTTCAATTCTTCTCCATTTCCAATGTTGGCTGTATCTGTTTTTAAAGTATCGTAGAATACATATTCTATTTTTTCTTTATAATAATAATTCATAATTACTTTTCTTAATTCATCATTAGTATGATCCGTAATATTAATAAAGTACATAGAATTCTTTATTTCTTTGTTTGCCCAATTGGTTGCTTCTATCGTTTTTCTAAATTCTGTAGATACCTTTTCCAATCTTTTCACAAAATCTTTTTGTGTTTCTTTTTCCTTTTTTAAAACAAATCCGTCTTCATCTACTTCTACTTTTTGTCCTTCATCTGGTCTAAATTTGAATTCTAATAATTCTCCTTCTGTTTTTCTTAGCACTTGCCCATGTAATTTTTGGATTTCAGGATGATTTAAAATAGTAGTAATTAAACAAAGTCTCATTTTTTCTTCTGACATTTCATTAGAAATAATTAGCACTTTCTTTTTATGCACTAAAGAAGTATATGCTGCTAAGTTAATAGTAAATCTACTTTTCCCTGAGTTAGAAGGCATTGCAAATGCCATAGTTTCTCCTTTTCGAATTCCTTTAAACACACTAGATAAAATAGGAAAAGGAAGTGGTAATCCATTTGTTAAATTATTATCTCCTAACTCTAAAAATTCTGTTAAGTTTTGATTTAAAATAGCTCTTTTAAATTTTCCAGTATCATTTACCTGCTTAATAGCACTTTGTACTTCTTCTATAGACATTTGCTCATATAATAAATAACTAGTAATTTCTATAATTCTATCTTGTACTTCTTGAATAGGTATTTCCAAAAAAGCTTTTCTAAGAATAAATAATTTTTTCAATTCTACATAGATCTTTTCCATGTTTTCTTGCTTTTGTATTGCTTCTTCTTTCCATTTACTCTTCAGCTGATATACTTTTTCCGAATCTTTTGCAAAATTAAAATCTTTTTTAGCAACCTCTGGTGCATAAGCTTGTCCTTCTGTAAATAAAACACTTTTATAGATATTTAATGCTTCTGGATCTTCAAAATAAGCTTCTTCATGTGTAAAATAATATTTTACAATTAGTTTGGGATCAGCAAGTAACATTCCAATATAACTATGTTCCAAATCTACATTACTTAATTCTGTTGGATAAATATCTTCCTCTTGTCCTTCTGCGTGTTGTATATTTTTCCTAGTTTTATTCATTTCTGACACTATTTTTAACTTCTCTAATGCACCAGAAAAATCTCCATTTTCTAAACATTGTTTTACTTCTTGAATAATATCTTTATTTTCTTTTGTTACTGGCATATTATCTAATAGTTCATATATTTTATTAATACTTTCTCTTCCCATGTTTTTCTCCTTTTTTATTTTTTTCTCATTATATACTAAAAGGAAACGTAATTCAAGGATATATTTCTTCTCTATAACTTTCTGGCATATATAAAGATAAGAACCTGAATTTTTAGATAATTCAAGTTCTTATTATCGGTTATTTATGATTCTTCAATTCTTTTGCATTCCACTTGTGTACTACTATCGATGCATTTTGTAGGGTTTTGAAAACTCAAATACCAATTCATACCATTTCTCTCTTTTCTAATTTGTTCATTTCTTGCTTGTAATTCTGCAAAGGTTTGTGGAGGAGCAAGAATAATTGGTTCACAAGGTACCCAGTTAGCTGGCATAGAAGCATGGTTTGTATCTGCTGTTTGCAATGCTTCTATGATTCTTAATATTTCTGGAATGCATCTTCCTATATTCATTGGGTAAATTAAAATGGCTCTTACAATTCCTTTATCATCTATAATAAATACGTTTCTTACTGTTTCTGTGTTACTAACATCATTAGAAATCATTCCATACTTTCGTGCAATTTGCCCATTTCTATCCGCAATAATTGGGAATGGCACTCTTACCCCTGTCTTGCAGTAGATATCGTATAGCCATGCTAAGTGTGATGCATATCCAAAGTTACCATTTTTTACACTCTAGCAAATCACATTTCCTGAATGTGTTGTTTTGCTTATTCTACTTAAGCACTTTCTATAAATCTCACATTATTTAATTGTTCTTTTATAATATTTAATTCTGAAAAATTAAAGTATAAATAGATATTTTTAAATT
>CALXAQ010000009.1 GCA_944386335.1 uncultured Clostridia bacterium
ATAGCGGTTTTGATGATATATTAGTTTTACCATTTATTATGGTAACTGAAAAATTAATAGACACGAAACACTGGTTAGTAAGGGATACAATAAACTATTTTCTATCTTTCTCCAAAATTGAAAATTATAATTAGTAAGTTGTCGATCATATTTTTTTATGATTAGAACGGCAACTTATTTTTTTGAAATTTTTTTAAAAAAATTTGTAACCTTTTTTTAAAAAATGTTACTATGTATATGAAAGTTAACCAAAATAAAAGGAGATTTAGATCTAAATTGAAAAAAGAAATTTTAAAAGATTATCTATTAAATGACAAAGTAGATATAGACAAACTATTAGATGACTTTTATGGATATGTCTATATAATTGTAAAAAATGGAGTTAGTATATATCTAACAGATGAAGATATAGAAGAAATAATATGAAGTGAACCCAAATTATTAGACAAAAAAGTTTAATAAGGAGGGTTTATCTATATGAGTAAATATTCAGGAGAGTTCAAATTAAAAGTAGTAAATTATTATTTATCAAATGCCGTTAGTTATAAAGATGTTGCCATACATTTTAATATTACATCTGCTACTTCAGTTCAAAGATGGGTTAGACAATACAATAAACATGGAGGAAAAGGATTGTTAAAAAATTCAAAATGGAATGTATATATTACTCATACGAGTAATATACAAAAAATATTTGTAAAAACACTACACAAATAAAAAATAATGTGATAAAATAAGTTAGGATTTTTATTTAAGATAAAAAATAAAAAGAAAAGAAGTTCAACCAAAGCACATCAACAACTTTACATAACTTTTTTAGAGCAATCGTTTCAATGAAGAACCTCGAAAACCCCTAAAAATCAATAAAGTTTTGGTAAGCTAAAAATGGATAAAATAAGTCATCAAACGGAGGAAAACATTGAAAATAAAGGAAAAAAATTGAAGGAGGAGAAAGAAAATGTCAGGACATTCTAAATGGCATAATATCGCAGCAAAAAAGGGAAAAGCAGATGCGGCAAGAGGAAAAATATTTACCAAATTAGGAAGAGAATTATTAATGGCAGTAAAACAAGGAGGGCCAGATCCAGCAGGAAATTCCAAATTAAAAGATGTTATTGCAAAATGTAAAGCAGCTAACATGCCTAATGATACCATCAATAATGCTATTAAGAAAGCAGCAGGAGCAGGTAATACAGAAAATTATGAAGAAGTTACCTACGAAGGATATGGACCAAATGGTGTTGCAGTGATTGTTCAAGCTAATACGGATAATAGAAATAGAACGGCAGCAGATGTAAGACATGCTTTTGATAGATGTGGAGGAAACTTGGGAACTACAGGATGCGTTTCTTATTTATTCAGTAATAAAGGTGTTATGGTTGTAGATAAAGCAGAATGTAAAATGAGCGAGGATGATTTAATGCTCCTTGCAGTAGAAAGTGGAGCAGAAGATTTCCAAACAGAAGAGGAGATATATGAAATTACTACTGCACCAGAAAATTATTCAGAAGTGAGAGAAAAGCTAGAGACAGAAGGAATAGAATTCTTAGAGGCGGGAGTGCAGATGGTTCCATCTACCTACATAGCATTAGATGAAAAAGGTGCAGAAAGAATGCAACGTTTACTAGATATGTTAGACGAATTAGATGACGTAGCAGAAGTATATCATAATTGGGAAGAATAAAAAATAGTTCTAGAAATAGAAAAAAGAGCATATATATGAAAATAGATATATATGTTCTTTTTTATGTTTAAAATACAAAATAAGAAAAAGAACGAAGAAAAGGACAAGTAGAACATGTTTCGTATTCAAAATATTATGCATTATTTTCCTCTAAAGTTAAGACAAAAAATGGAGGAAATATGTAGTGTAGAGAATGAATTTGTGATTAGTTATTTAGAAGAAATTAGAATTAGAGTAGGTAGGCCAACTATCTTAAAAATAAAAGGAATAGAAAAACAATTAGAATATATCCCCTCTAAAGAAAATATTTTAGAAATTATGCAACAAATATGTGATAATTCCATTTATAGTTTTCAAAATCAAATTTGCCAAGGTTTTGTTACTATACCAGGAGGACATAGAGTAGGTATATCTGGTAATGTAGTAATCAAAGAAGGAAAAGTGGTTAATATTAGCTATATAGCAGGTATCAATTTTCGAATTGCAAAACAAATTTTAGGCTGTAGTAATAAAGTAATGAAATATATCTTAAACATAGAAAAGAATACAGTATATAACACACTTATTGTGTCACCACCACGGAGCAGGAAAAACTACTATTCTGAGAGATTGTATTCGTAAACTTGGTAATGGTATGGAACAAATCGGATTTCATGGTTTGGATGTAGGTGTAGTGGATGAAAGAGGAGAGATTGCTGCTATGTATCAAGGAGTTCCACAAAATGATATAGGATTAAGAACAGATGTGCTAGATAATGTTCCAAAAGCAATAGGAATGAAAATGCTTATTCGTTCTATGTCTCCTAAAGTAATCGTAGCAGATGAAATTGGTAGTAAAGACGATATTGAATCAATTTGTTACGCTTTTTGTTGTGGAGTAAAGGGTATTTTTACAGCACATGGAGAAAGTATAGAAGATATTAAAAAAAATCCAGTTGTGTTTGAGTTAATAGAACAAGGAATGTTAGAAAGAATTATTTTTTTAAAGGAAGGAAAAGAAAAAGGAGAAATAGACAAGGTTTATGAATTGAATCCTATGCAAAAACAATATACTTTAGCATCTTAATGTTCTAAAAAAGGACAAACTAGCATATATATTAAATAAAAGAAAGGAATAAAGTAAAATATGATGCTATTCAAATATCTACTTTTGATTTTAGTTATATTGGTAAGTAGTTATATAGGTATATTATGGGGGCAACAATATGTAATGCGTGTAAAAGAATTAAAGGAGATGAAGATGGCGTTTAGTATTTTTTTATCTAAAATTCAATTTACTTACGAATCTATTCCACAAGTTTTTGGAGAAATTGCTAAAAGTATCAAGGGAAATGTAGGAGAAGTTTTTTTTCATGCTTCACAAAATATGAAAGAGCAAGAAGCAGGAAAAGCGTGGGAAAAAGCATTGGAAGACAGTAAAACAAATTTATTACCAGAAGATTTAGAAGTATTAAAAGGTCTTAGTCCTTTATTAGGAAAAGTAGATTTAGAAGGACAAACAAGAGAAATCACTTTAGTAGATACCTTTTTAAATACCCAGTTAGAAAAAGCAGAAGAAATCAGTAAGAAGAATAATAAATTGTATAAAAATCTTGGGGTTACAGTAGGAATTGCTATAGCTATTATCATGATATGAAGAATTTTTATACAAAAAGCAAAGGAGGAAACGATGGATATCAATTTACTATTTAAAATTGCAGCCATTGGAATATTAGTTGCTGTATTACATCAGGTTTTAGTAAGGGCAGGAAGAGAAGACCAAGCAATGATGACTACACTAGCGGGATTAGTTATTGTCCTTACTATGGTAATTAAAGAAATTAGTGGATTATTTGATACAGTAAGAACTATTTTTGGTCTTTAGAAGTAAAAAAACTTTGAGGTAAAGCAATACAATGGAAAATGTGAATTTCTTATAAAAATACCAAAGGATGTGATGAAAATGGATCTTATTAAAATACTAGGAATAGGACTCATTGCTTTATTATTAATTATCATTATCCGACAATATAAACCAGAATTTACAGTATACATTTCTTTAGTGGCGGGTATCTTAATATTAGTTTGCATTTTGCCAAAGATATCAGCAATTATAGATATGTTAAATTCTTTAGTGAGTAATGCTTCTATTAATAGTAGTTTTTTAGTACTTTTGTTAAAGATTACGGGAATTGCATTTTTAACAGAATTTGCAGTAAGTATTTGCAGAGATGCAGGAGAATCTGCTATTGCAACCAAAATGGATATGGGAGGAAAAGTAGTGATTATTTCTATGTCAATACCAATTCTAGCAGGTTTATTAGAAACTGTAACTAAAATATTACCCTAAGGGTTTATAAGTAAAATCCCTTAAAAACTTAAATAAAAAATGAAGGATAACTAATGAAAAAAGCACATTATCTAGTTTTTCTTTTTTTGGTAATTTTTTTATTTTTTAGTCCACCTGTGAGTTACGCACAAGAGAGTGTAGAAGAACAAACAATACAAGCACAAAAAGAATCGCTAGGCATAGGGGAATTTTTAAAAAAAGCAGAAGAATACACAGATGAAGTTTTCGAAGATACAGATTACAATACTCTTTTTGAACAAGCCATTAGTGGAAATATAGATAACAAAAAATTAGGAAATTCGATATTAAATTTATTAGGAAAAGAGACCATTTCTTCTATACGTATTATTGGCATTATCATCATTATTATTGTGATACATAGTATCGTAAAAAGTATGAGTGATCATTTAGAAAATAAATCTATTGCACAACTTACTTATTACGTACAATATATTCTAATTGTAACAATTATTATGGGAAGTTTTGCGGATATTTTGAGTATGGTAAAAGACACAATACAAAACTTAGTTTCGTTTTCCAATTTGCTGATACCAATTTTAATGACTTTAATTTTAAGCACAGGAAATATTGCTTCTGTAGGAATGCTACAACCTATTTTACTTTTTATGATTACTTTTATAGGTAACTTCATAAGACAAATTTTAATACCTATTTTACTAGTTTCTACTGTGCTAGCGATTATATCAAAAGTATCTGAACGTATTGCACTAGATCGCTTCTCAAAATTTTTTAAATCTAGTATTGTGTGGGCTTTGGGCGTCATACTTACTTTATTTGTAAGTTTAGTATCGCTAGAAGGAACTTTAAGTAGTAGTGTAGATGGTGTTACAGCCAAGACTACCAAAGCAGCAGTTTCTAGTTTTATTCCAGTAGTAGGCAAAATATTAGGAGATGCAGTAGATACTGTTATTGGCTGTACGAGTATATTAAAAAATGCAGTAGGAATGGTGGGAGTAATCACTATATTAGGAATTTGTATATTACCAATTATCAAATTAGTTTTGCTCATGGCAACATATTATATAGGTGCAGCTATTTGTGAACCAATAGCAGATGAGAAAATAGTAAAACTCTTAGAACAAGTAGGCGATACTTTTAAAATTTTGTTAGCTATACTTTGTAGCATTTCCGTATTACTAATTATAGGAACAACTTTAGTAATGAAAATATCCAATAGCGGACTAATGTATCGTTAAAGGAGAGAAAATAGAATGATAGATTTTATTAGTGGGTGGGCACAAGGATTAGTGGTGGCAGTCATTATTGCTACTATCATAGAAATGATTCTACCAGAAGGAAATAGCAAAAAATTTATAAAAATAGTAATTGGAGTATTTGTATTGTTTCAAATTATCTCTCCTGTAGTACAAGCTTTAGGAAATAATAGTTCTGGGGATTTAAATGATATTTTGCAACTAGACAAATATCAAAATCAATTAGTAGAATATGAAAATCAGTCTAGTGTATTAGCTAGCACGAATGAAAAATCAACAAGGGAAATATACTTGAATAATGTAAAGATAGATATGACTAGTAAATTAGAAGAAAAAGGTTATACTGTACATAGCATCGAGATAGAAACCAAAACGGAGGAATCCTATACGATAGAAAAAGTTTCCTTAAATCTAGAAAAAGCAAACGAAGAAAAAGAAGAAAACAAAACTACAAATTACCAAGAACAACAGGTAGCACAAAATGTGATACCCATTAATACAATAGAAGAAATTCAGATACAAATAGGGGAAAAAAGTAGTTCAGAACAAAAACAACAAGGAGAGCAAGGGCAAGAAGAAAAACAAGATAGTTCTACAGAGAAAAATATTAAAAAACTAACCAGTACTCAGAAGAAAGAAGTAAGGGAATATTTGAGCGAAACCTATGGAGTAAAGGAAAAAAATATTGAGATAGATTGAAAGGAGGGAAAAAGGTGTTTAAGGAGAAATGGAAAGCTTTGCAAGAAAAGTATTTTAAGAAGGAAGCAGATGGGGATAAGGATCATAAAAGAAAAATAGAAAACTTGGTAGTTTTCGTTATCCTTATTATTGTTACCCTTATTGTTATCAATCAAATATGGAATGAGCAAGAGGAAGGAAAACAAAGTATGCAAAATGAAGAAGTGGATGATAAAGTATTGGCTAGCCAAGAAATAACAGAAAATATGATTTCTGGCTCTAACAGTACAGACTTAGAAAGTAGTTTAGAAACTATTTTAGGAAATATAGAAGGAGTAGGAAAAGTAAAGGTACTTATTACTTATTCAGAAAGTAGTCAAACAGTACCCATGTTTAATGAAGATACAAGTATCAGCGCTACAGAAGAAACAGACACAAATGGAGGAAGTAGAAAGATTTCGCAGGAAAATACCAAAAAAGAAGTAATTTATCAAGAAGTGGATGGAGAAAAAATACCCATTACGCAGAGTGTGATTATGCCTACGATAGAGGGAGCCATTATTACAGCGGCAGGAGCAGGAAATGCCACAGTAAAAAGCAATATTATTCAAGCAGTAGAGGCAGCAACAGGGCTTGCTACACATAAAATACAAGTTTTCCCTATGGCTACATAAGGAAGATATAGATAAAACGTAAATAGAGGGAGGAAATCTTTTATGAAGTTATTGAAAAAAAATCAGATTATTGTTTGCGTAATAGCATTAATGCTAGTTTCAGCAGGATATTTAAATTATAGTGCTACCCATGGGGAAAATACAATTGCAACGAGTGGAGATGCCAACCAAATTACACAGTCCGCAGGGATAGGAGATGCAAAGCTTGTAAGTAGTAATGGAATAGTAGAAAATACGCAAACAAATACAAGTATGACAGCGGGAAATGAGATAGGAGAAAATAGTAATCAAAATATGACAAATGCAAATACAGTTCAAACAAATGAAATAGCAAAAGAGACAGCAGGAGAAGTAACGAATGAGGATGAATATTTTACTTCTTCTCGTTTAGGAAGAGATACGATGTATTCTCAAATGATTGAAAGCTATCAAAAAATTTTAGAAAGTGATACCATAGCAGCAGACCAAAAAGCAATTGCACAAACGGAAATTCAAAATATCAATCAAACGAAAAATGCCATTATGATTGCAGAAAATTTAATTAAAAATAAAGAAGTAGAAGATGTTATTATTTTTGTAAACGACCAGAGCATTAGCGTTATCGTAAAAGCAGAAGAATTAACAGCAGAGCAAATTGCTCAAATACAAAATATTGTAGCAAGAGAGTTAAAGGCAGAAATAGATAATATTCATATTAGTACGAAATAGAAAGGCATATCAAGGGAGTACTTACTTAGTACTCCCTCATTTGCGTGCGATAAAACAAAAAAATCATTTTAATTGGAAAATTTTAAAATCAAATTTTTGAAAAATTATAAATAAAATAAAAACAAGCGGAAACAATAAATGACAGGAGGTAAAAAAATCATGAAAAAAACAATTTATTTCATTTTATTTTTTATGGCAATACTTACGCTAGCCGTAGTAGTGCCAAATATCAGTAGCGCTGCTACATTTGTTACAGATGAATCTACACTAAGAAGTACGATAGAGTCAGCAGATTATGGAGCAACAATTACTTTGCAAAATGATATCACTGTAACACAACCTATTGTCATAGCAAAAGAGTTAACTATTGATGGTAATGGTCATACCATAACAGGTTCTAGCGATTGGACAAGTACATCTGGTAACCAAACTATGTTTACAGCACAATTTTCAGATGCAAAATTAACATTAAAAAATATCAAATTAGTCAATGGACCTAAATATGGTGTACAATCTTATGATGGAGCAACTGTCATTTTAGACGATGTTTCCATAACTGGATTTAGATATGGTGGAGTTCTTGCCAATGGTGGAAATGTAGAAGTGAAGAATTTGCATTTAGGATATAATGGAACAGGTGCCAACAATGGTATAGAAATTGATAAAGGAGCAGCTGCAACCAATAATCCTACTTTAACAATGAATGGTGTACTAACATCAGAATCTACGGAAAATGTAGTACGTGCAGCAGAAAATGGACATCTTACAGAATTTACAGTAACCAATACAGAAAATACAACCAATAAAGTACTAATTGCAGGGGATAAAGTAGTTTTAACAGATGAAAATAACAATGTAATATCAGAAACAGAAGTACCAGACAATGCAACAGCCAACGCAGACGAACAAAATGTAGTAATTACATTAATAGCTAATGGAGAAACAAATAAAATAGTAGTAAAAGAAGGAGAAACTATCACAGAAGAATTTCTAAAATCACACATAAAATTGACAGAAGATTATACTGTAGAAGGTTTTTATACAGATGAAAATTACACTATCAGTTTTGATTTTAGCAAAACAATAGATGCAGATACAACAATTTACGCTAAAACAGCTAAGGTAGAAGACGAGGAGCCAACACCTGTTGTTCCAGAACCAGAAAAAGACGAAACACCAAAAACAGGTGTAGAAAACTATTTAGGAATAGCAGTTTCTGTAGCAATACTTTCCACAGTAGCTATTATCTTTACTAAAAAGAAAGAAGTAAAAGAATAAAATCAAGGTAATAGAGGAAATACATCTTTGTGAATGTTATCCTCTATTTTCTTGTTTATGGAGAATGATAATGAAAAAGAATATGAGAAAGAAATGGGTATATAAAGGGATATATTTTTTGGCAACTATATTTCTTGGTTTATCTGCCATCTATATTATAAAATTTTTCTTAGTAAAACAAGAATCCATAGAAGAGCGTAATTTGCTAAATGCAGCAGAAATTAGTGAGCAAGTAGAAAAAGTGACGATAGAAGAGAATTCAGTAAATGAAGTAGAAGCAGAAGAAGTAGTGCAAGAAACGCAAAGGATGCTACAAGTGAAAAGTTCGCAACAAGAAAGCCCAGATATTGTCGGATGGATAGAAATAGAAAATACAAAAATCAATTATCCTGTTCTGCAAGGGACAGATAACGACTATTATTTAAACCATAATTATAAAAAGCAGAAAACACAAAAAGGTTCTATTTTTTTAAATAAAGATTATAACTGGGATATACCAAGTAGTAATTTACAAATATATGGGCATAACATGAAAAATGGAGAAATGTTTCAAGATCTATTAAAATATAAAAGTGAAAGTTATTATAAAGAGCATCCTACCATTCGTTTTACAACAGCAAAAGAAGATGCCATCTATGAAATTATTTCTGTATTTCCATCAAGAGTATATTATCAAACAGAAAAAAATGTATTTCGTTATTATTATTTTATCCATGCAGAAACTAAGGAAGAGTACGATAGTTTTGTAGAAAATGCAAAAAAGGCATCTTTATATGAAATAGAAGAAACGGCGGAATACGGCGACCAATTAATGACATTATCTACTTGTGCTTATCATACAGAAGATGGAAGGTTTGTAGTAATAGCAAGAAAAGCAGATGAAACTTGAGGTCGCAAACTGCGACCTCAAAACATATTATAACTCAATCCTAGGCTGATACCTCTCTAACCACATATTTACTTGGCAAAGATATGCCATAAGTTGAGGCCCTGTCATCAATTGGCCAAACCATGGTCTTGTAAATGCCTTGCCATCTGTTTCTAAAATATTTAAAATATATTCTCTATTTAATAAATCATTAATAGGAGCGTTTTTATCTTCCATAACCTTAGTAAGCATTTGCTTTACTCTAGCTAAATACGTAGGGTTCCATGTTTTAGGGTAAGGGCTTTTCTTTCTGTCTACAATCTCCGAAGGCAAAATATCTTTCATAATATAGCGAAGCAGTCCTTTTTCTCTACCATTTAATGCCTTTATTTCCCAAGGAATATTCCAAACATATTGTGCCAAACGATAATCACAGAAAGGAACTCTTAGTTCGAAACCGTTATACATAGCCATTTTATCACTACGGTCTAATAAGGTTTGCATAAACCAATTTAGAGTTAAATGCGAAATTCTTCTTTTTTCTGCCGTTTCGTCAGAATCTGTATCTAATATGGTAACTTCAGATAAGCTTTCACGATAACGAAAATCGATATAATCTTTTAAGTTTACTTCTTTTGCAATAGCAGGATTTAATAATTGTTGTCGTTCTGTTAGAGCAATAGACCATGGGAAGGTTCCACTCTTTAGGGCATCTTCACGGAAAAACCATGGATAACCGCCAAATATTTCGTCTGCACATTCTCCTGTAAGAGAAACGGTTGCTTCTGGTTTTACATTTTTACAGAAAAGAAGAAGGGAAGAATCCACATCTGCCATACCAGGATAATCACGTACAATCATGGCGTCTTCTAAAGCGTCTGCTAGTTCTGGTGTATCTAGTACAATGGCTTTATGGTTGGTATGCAATTTTTGTGTCATAAGAGATATATAGTAGTTGTCTGAGTTTGGTTGGAAATCTGTTTTTTGAAAATTTTTATTATTATCTACGTAATCTACAGAATACGTATTTAATGGTGGTAGACCATTCTGTTTGCAATAGTTTGCAGCATATAAAGTAATAATACTAGAATCTAATCCACCAGAAAGGAAAGTACAAAGAGGAACGTCCGATACTAATTGTCTTGTAATAGAGTCCTCTAGCAAATAACGAACTTTCTCGCAAGTGGTTCCAAAACTATCTGTATGAGGTTTGCTTTCTAATTTCCAATAGTGGTGAATTTGCAAACCATTTGCATTCCAAATGCCAAAATGAGCAGGGCGAATTTCAAAAATATTTTTAAAGACACCATTGCCAGAAGTATGACAAGGACCTAAACCAAATAATTCTCCAATTCCTTCTTTATCTATTTTTGCTTTTATATGAGGGAAAGCAAATAGAGCTTTTACTTCTGAGGCAAACACAAAAGTATCATCTTTTAAAGTATAATAGAATGGTTTTACACCAAAATGGTCTCTAGCAAAGAATAATTCTTGTTTTTTTGAATCCCAAATAGCAAAAGCAAAAATACCATT
>CALXAQ010000010.1 GCA_944386335.1 uncultured Clostridia bacterium
ATACCATTAGCATCAATATCAAATGTTACTTCAATTTGTGGTACTCCACGTGGTGCTGCTGGAATTCCTGTTAATTGGAATCTTCCTAATGTTTTGTTGTAGGCAGCCATTTCACGTTCACCTTGTAATACGTGTACTTCTACAGAAGTTTGACCATCTGCTGCTGTTGAGAAGATTTGTGATTTCTTTGTTGGGATAGTGGTATTTCTTTCAATTAATTTTGTAAATACACCACCATAAGTTTCAATTCCTAAAGATAATGGGGTTACATCTAGTAATACTAAGTCTTTTACATCTCCAGATAATACACCACCTTGAATAGCAGCACCAATAGCTACACATTCGTCTGGGTTAATTCCTTTATCTGGCTCTTTTCCTGTAATTTTCTTAACCATTTCTTGTACACATGGTACCCTTGTAGATCCACCAACTAGTAATACTTTGTGGATATCGTTTGCTGTAATGCCTGCATCTTTCATAGCTTGCTCTACTGGTCCTCTTGTAGCATCTACTAAGTCTGAAATTAATTCTTCAAATTTCGCTCTAGATAATGTAATATCTAAGTGTTTTGGTCCTGTAGCATCTGCTGTAATGAAAGGTAGATTAATTTGTGTTTGTTGCATACCAGAAAGTTCTATTTTAGCTTTTTCTGCTGCTTCTTTTAAACGTTGCATTGCCATTTTATCTGTGCTTAAATCAATACCACTTGATTTTTTGAATTCAGATACTAGGTAATCAATAATTCTTTGGTCAAAGTCATCTCCACCTAAATGTGTATTTCCGTTTGTTGCTAATACTTCAAATACACCATCACCAATATCTAGAATAGAAACATCAAATGTTCCTCCACCTAAGTCATAAATCATAATTTTTTGGTCTTGGTCTTCTTTGTCCATACCAAAAGCAAGTGCTGCTGCTGTTGGCTCATTAATAATTCTTAATACTTCTAATCCTGCAATTTTACCAGCATCTTTTGTTGCTTGTCTTTGGCTATCGCTAAAGTAAGCAGGTACTGTAATAACAGCTTGTGTTACTTTTTGTCCTAAATAATTTTCTGCATCTGTTTTTAATTTTTGTAAAATCATAGCAGATATTTCTTGTGGAGAGAAAGATTCTCCATCTATTTTTACTTTTTCGTTTGTTCCCATTTTTCTTTTAATAGAAATAATTGTATGTTCTGGGTTTGTAACGGCTTGACGTTTTGCAATTTGTCCTACTAGTCTTTCTCCATTTTTTGAAAATGCTACTACACTAGGTGTTGTTCTATTTCCTTCTGCATTTGGAATAACGACTGGCTCTCCTCCTTCCATAACTGCTACACAACTATTGGTTGTTCCTAAATCAATTCCTATAATTTTCCCCATAATTTATTCTTCCTTTCCTTTTATTAATCTATTTTATAAATGATAAAACTATCATCATTTTATCCTTTTTTAGTTGGCTACTACTACCATGGAATGACGAATCACCTTGTTTCCAATTTTGTAACCTTTTCTATATTCTTCTTTAATTTCTTTTTCTCCTAAGTTTTCGTCTACTACAGAACTAACTGCTTCATGTAGTTCTGGATCAAAAGTCTTTCCTACTGCTTCAATTTCTTCTACTCCATTTGCTTTTAAAATATCTTGCATTTGCTTTAATACTAGTTCTACGCCTTTTTTATATTCTTCATCTTCTGTTTTCGCTTGTACCGCTTTTTCCAAATTATCAATCACTGGTAATAAAGATATAAAAATATCGCCTACTAATGAGTGATACAAGCTATCTCTTTCTTTACTGCTTCTCTTTTTGTAATTATCAAATTCTGCCATTAATCTTTTTAATCTGTCTTCTTGTTCCTCTAATTTTTGTTTTTGCATCAAAATTGTATCTTTTAATGCTTGCTCCTCTGTTTTTTCATTTTCCTTTGTCTCTACTTCTTGTTGTTCTTCTTTTCCTTTTTCTGCCATATCTCTCACACCATTCCTTCTTTATTAATCTTTTTTATGTCTTTTTTTATCTTCTTGTCCATTTAATTTTTTGCTAAGATATTTCATTACAGAAATAACTTTAGAATAATTCATCCTCTTAGGTCCTATAATACCAATCGTACCTAAGTCTTTATTTCCTACAGAATGTTTAAATGTAACTATACTAAAATCTTTTAATTGCTTATTTTCCTTTTCGTCACCTATATATACATTAATGTCTTTGGCCACTCCAGAATTTAACATATCCAACATAATTTCTTTCGTATCTAATACATTTACAAAATTTTTAGCTATTTCTAAACTTTTAAACTCTGGTAATTCAAATGATTTATTAGCACCTTGAAAATAAACTTTCTCTTCTTCCTCTACAATATGATTAATCTGCTCTATAATTGGTTTAATCACTTTTATGCTGTACTCAATTTCTGATAAAATATATTCTTCCATTGGTTTATCAATCTTACTTAAAGGTTTCCCTTTTAGCTTGCTATTAAACAAATTATTTAAAGTTTCCACTTGGCTTTCTGTAATATCTTCATCATATTTAATGATTGTTTCCTTTACTAATCCATTGTCTGTTACGATCACTGCCATTAACATTCTACTAGCTAGTAGCACAAATTTAATTTCTTCAATAATCTGTACTTCTGGCTTTGGTCCCACTGCTACAGAGGTATAATGCGTAATTTCTGACAAAGTAGAAGTAGCAATTTTGGTTAAATCTTCAATTTCATTTACTTTTGTAGCCAACTTAGATTGAATATATTTTATTTCTTCTAAAGAAATGTCATCTTCTTTTACCAGTTCATCCACATAGTATTGATATCCT
>CALXAQ010000011.1 GCA_944386335.1 uncultured Clostridia bacterium
GAAATTTAATATTATTGAAATTATCCAAAAGGTAATATATAATAAAAATAGAGCAATAGAGTAGAAAGAAAGGGGAAAGTACAAATGAAAAAGCAAGAAGGAATTACCTTGGTAGCATTAGTAGTAACCATTATTATTTTAATTATATTGGCTGGAGTTAGTATTAATATGATAGTAGGAGAAAATGGGATTATTCAGAGATCTAAAGAAGCTAGTATAGCTACTGATGTATCACAAACAAAAGAACAAATACAACTAGAATTACTAGCAAGATATAGTCAAGCAGGTAAATATACAAATGCTGATGTGATAGAAGTAATAAAACAAATTACAGGAAATGACATTGAGGAAAATGCACAAACAACAACTACAAAAAAAGGAAATCCTATAGATATTTCAGACTTATGGATAAATGATTCAGAAACAAGCAATGTATGGACACAAGATAAAACTTTAGTAACCAATGGAATAGTTACATTAGAAGTAGGGCAATTGGTTTCTGGCTATATAGGAAATAAGATTGGAGACGAAAATTGGTGTGTACTTGGAGCTCAGGATGGAAAATTGTTAATAACAACAAATAGTAATCAAGGAATTATTACTTTAACAGGTCAGGAAGGCTATACGAATGGACTAAATACTTTAAATGATGCAGCAAAGGCATATCGTGATGACAATATGGCAGAAACTGCAAGATCAATCAATGTAGAAGATATTAATCGAGTGACTGGTTATGACCCAGATACGGTAAGATATAACGAAGGAACTTCTTATCCATATCAATGGAAGAATGAAGTAAACTATACTTTGAGTGAGAGTGACTTAAAAATTCATTGTCAAGGAACGAAATATCCAACAAGTGATACTTCTTCAAAGTATACATCATTTACTTACTGGAATGGTAATAGTTGGGAAACATTAGATGCTGGAGAAAGTGTGAAACTAACGCATACCCATTACTATTATTATCCGCAAACTCTATCTACTACAGAAAGTAGTGAAACTCAAATAAATGGAAGTACGAATGCTTATAATTTATTGTTTACTAGTAGTATGGAGGAAGAAAATTATTACTGGCTTGCATCACAGTTTATTTTAACAGATCTAGGAATTTGTGGTTTTGGTATAGGTAATGTTGGATCTGGTCGTGTAAATGCTAGAATTTTGTTTAATTCTGATGGTACTGTAAAATATCCAGATTCAAAACGCGGATTGAGACCAGTAGTAGTTTTGAAATCTAATGTTCATGTTACAAGTGATGGAATATTAAGTATCTAAAAATAGAAAGCAGAAAATAGTAAGAATTGGCAATTCATAATTTTACAGATTGATAAAACAATAATAACAAAATAACATAAATGTAATTGCAAAAATAAAAGAAGAAAAAGAAAATAACATAGAGAAAGAAGCATAAGAAAAGGAGAGAAAGAACATGAAAGAAGAAAAAGGAATTACATTAGTAGCTTTAGCAGTAACGATAATTATATTGATTATCTTGGCAGGAGTAAGCATTAATATGTTAGTAGGAGATAATGGAATTATAAAAAAAGCACAACAAGCAAAAGAAGAAACCATATTTGCAGGGCAACAAGAACAAGAACAGCTTAACCAATTATTTGAAGAAATGGAAGAAGCAGGGAATGGTATAGGAACAGGAGGAGAAGGAGATAGTCAAAAAGATGAAATCATAGAGTTATTACAAAAACAAGTGGAAGAATTAAAAACACAAGTAGTAGAGAAGGAAAATACAATTCAAGATTTACAAAATCAATGGGGAGAAATAGAAACACAATTAGGAGAAACAAATGCAGAAGCAAAGCATATTTTAAAAGACTATAAAGCATATAGTAAAAGGCAATTAATAATAGGAACAATGACAAATAATGAAGCAGTAAACGCGAATCTAAATGCAGGTCAGAGTTATACAATACCAGAAGGATATCATAACGGAAGTGGAAAAGTAACAGCAATTGACTTAGCAAGTCAAACGCAAGCAACAGCAAATGCCAATAATTTATCCAATGGAGTAACAGCATGGGTAAATGGACAAAAAATAACAGGAAATGGAACAGATGTGAATAATAGTTATAACAATGGATATAATGCAGGAAAGGGACAAGTGGAAGTAAGAACAGTGACAGCTACTTGTGGAAATTTTGGAAATGTGAATACATATGGATACAGTCGCTCTGTGGCAGTAACAGTGCCACAGATAGAAGGGAAAACGTTAACTACATATGCAATACAAGTATTTCCATTTCTAATACTAATAGAGAATTTGGTAGTGGAACATTTCAAACAACGTTAAGTGGAAATACGTTGTATGTTTATTCTGCAGATTGTAGTTGGAAAAGTGGGGGAACATCTGTAAGTACGACGGTAGTATTTATATATGTTTAAGTATAGATACAAGAAAAAATAAATTATTATATGGAAAATAGAAAACGAGGAAAATTTTATTTTTTATTACCTCGTTTTTTTAGGTTTAAATTTATTAAACAGCTTCCATTAAAATTTGAATATTATTGGTAGACATTTCAATAGGAAAATGGTATAATCAATCGCAGAAAATAATACAATGAATAAAAAATAAAGGAGAAAGAGAATTTACATGAATGGAGCAATGAGAGTATTTGCATTTGTAGGACCATCAGGAACAGGGAAAAGCTATCGTGCACAAATGGTAGCAGGAGAAAATAAAATATCTTTTATTATAGATGATGGATTACTAATTCATGAAAATGAAGTAATAGCAGGAGAATCAGCAAAAAAAGCACCTACTAAAATAGAAACGGTAAAACATGCTATTTTTATAGATGAAAAAGAAAGAAAAGAAATGCAAAAAGCAATTAAAAAGTATAAACCAGAGTCTATTTTAATATTAGGTACATCAGATGGAATGGTACAAAAAATTGCAGAAAACTTAAACTTATCACCTATTGAAAAAACAATTTATATTCAAGATGTTGCTACGCAAACAGAAATGGAAACGGCTAGAAATATTCGTGTAACACAAGGCAAGCATGTAATACCAGTACCTACTTTTGAAATTAAAAAGGATTTTTCAGGTTACATATTAGACCCATTGCAAATTTTTAAATCGAAAGGAAATGGCCAAAAGCCATATATCTCAGAAAAATCCATTATTAGACCGACATTTAGTTATTTAGGAAATTTTACTATATCTGATACAGTATTTAGGCAGATTGTAGAATATTTAGCGAAAAAAACACCAGGAATTGGAAGAGTGGTAAAGATAAGAGTAGAGAATTTAGGAGAAGGACCTTCTATTTATATGGAAGTAGTGCTTATCTATGGACACAATGTAATTAGAGTGTTAAAAGAATTTAAAGAAAAATGTGTAAAGGAAATAGAAAAATTAACCACAATGAATGTGCAAAAAATTACAGTAATTGCAAAATCTATTGAATTACCCAAAAAAGAAGAAAGGAAGAATTAAAAAATGTCATTTATTGTAGCAATAGATGGACCTTCTGGAACAGGAAAAGGAACCATTACAAAACAAATAGCCAAAGAAATGAAATTAACCAATATAGATACAGGAGCAACATATCGTTGTGTAGCTCTAGCAGCACTTAGAAAACAAATTCCATTAGAAGAAAAGCAGAGAATTATAGATTTGGTAGATACTTTATCTATTGATATGAAACAAGAAAAAGGAAACCTAATGATATTTCTCAATGGAGAAGATGTTAGCAAAGAAATTCGTAGTAAAGAAGTAACTAGCTTTGTACCGCAAGTATCTGCAATAAAAGAAGTAAGGCTAAAAATGGTGGATTTGCAAAGAAAGATGGCAAATGGAAAAGATGTGATTATGGAAGGTAGAGATATTACGACTTATGTATTTCCAAAAGCAGATGTAAAAATTTATTTAGATGCTACAGCAGAAGAAAGAGCCAAAAGAAGATATAAGCAAAATAAAGAAAAAGGAATAGAAATGTCTTATGAAGAAGTAAAGGAAAGTATTGAAAAAAGAGATAAAGCTGACCAAGAAAGAGAAATGGGAGCATTAACTATAGCACCTGATGCTGTGGTAATAGATACTACGAATTTAACTATAAGACAAGTAAAACAAAAGGTTAAAAAGATTATTCAAAAGAAACAAAAAGAAATAAAAATAAAAGAAAGGGCATATAGAGAAAGACCTAACACGAAATGGAAATTGTGGGAACAAAAAGTGATTAAAGCATTTATGGGGGCCTTATATCGTTTATTTTATCGAGTAGAAATTAGAGGAGAAGAAAATGTAGCAAAAGAAGGACCACTTATTATTTGTGCAAATCATATTAATTATTTAGATGCAGCAGCTATTGTTATTTTTACAAAGAGAAAAGTACGCTTTATTGCTAAAGAAGATTTATATCGTATTAGACCTTTAAGTTGGCTAGGACATATTTTTGATGTTATACCAGTTAATAGAGGGACACAAGACATAGAATCGATGAAAAAATGTGTAAAAGCTTTGAAAAATGGAGAAGTGTTAGGTATTTTTCCAGAAGGAACAAGGAAAGGAATTGCAAGAGGAGGAAAAGCAAAAACGGGAGCTGCCTATATGGCACTTCGTACAGGTACAAAAGTAGTACCAGTAGGAATTGCAGGTAGTTTTAAATTATTTACAAAAGTAATTGTTACATATGGTAAGCCAATAGATTATACAGAGTATACCTCTAAATCGCCAGAAAAAGAAACTTTAGAGAAGGTTGCCAATGAAATCATGGAACAAATTATTATGTTGACAAATCAAGGATCATCGTGTATAATAACAAAGGAAAAAAATAACATTTCCTAAATAAGAAGGAAACAGACATATAAAAGGGAGACAAAGAAGAGTAAGGTGAAAAAAATGGAAGAAAAATCATTTCAAGAATTATATGCAGAGGAGTCTGCAAAGGAAAATAAATTAGGAAAAACAGCAACAGGAAAGATTATTAGTATTACAAAACAAGGAGAAATATTTGTAGATATAGGTTATAAGGCAGATGGTATTATTCCTAAAAAAGAATATAGTAATGAAGAAGAAGTAAATCCAGCTGATCAATGGAAAGTTGGAGATACTATTACAGCAGATGTGTTAAAACAAAATGATGGATTAGGTAATGTACTGTTATCGTATCGTAGATATAAAAATAGAGAAAGTAAAAAAATACTAGAAAAAAATATAAAAGAAAATAAAATTTTTGAGGCAGAAGTAATAGAAGCAGGCGAAAAAGGACTTGTAGTAAAATTAGAAGATACAAGAGTATTTATTCCACTTTCTTTGTCTTGTGTGCCACGAGGAGAAGAACCTAAAAAATATTTAAGAGAAATGGTAAAGTTTCGCATTGTAGAGTATATACCAAAAGAAAAACGTGTGATAGGTTCGATAAAAAGTGTACAAGAAGAAGAAAAACAAGTAAAACAAAAAGAGTTTTGGGAAAATGCAGAAATAGGAAAAAAATATAAAGGGACAGTAGTAGCTTTAAGTAGTTATGGTGCTTTTGTAGATTTAGGAGGAGGACAAGGACTATTACATGTATCAGAAATTTCTTGGGTAAGAAATACAAAACCAGAAGAAATATTAAAACAAGGTCAAGAAATAGAAGTTACAATTATTGAGATAGACAGAGAAAATAAAAGAGTGAAACTAAGTTATGGAGAAAAAGGTCCAAACCCATGGAATCAAGTAGATAGTAAGTATCGTGTAGGAGATATTGTAACAGTAAAAGTGAATAAAATAATGAATTTTGGTGTATTTGTAGAGTTAGAACCAGGAATAGAAGGTTTAATACATATTTCTCAAATATGTATTAAAAAAATTGCAAAACCAGAAGAAGAGCTAACAGTAGGACAGCATGTACATGCTAAAATTATAGATTTAGATAAAGAAAATCAAAGAATTGAACTTTCTATGAAAGAAATAGAAGGAACGAGTGAAGAATATAAAGAAGAAATGAAATAGGACAAGGAAAGTGTCCTATTTTACATGATTTGAGAAAAATAAAAATCTTAAGAAGGGGAATGAAAATAATGAAAAATGAGAATATAAGAAATATAGCAATTATTGCACACGTAGACCATGGAAAAACTACATTAGTAGATGCACTTTTAAAACAAAGTCATGTTTTTAGAGAGAATGAACAAGTGGCAGAAAGAGTTATGGATTCTAATGACTTAGAGAAAGAAAGAGGAATTACCATACTTTCAAAAAATACTTCTGTTATGTATAATGGCGTAAAAATTAATATAGTAGATACACCAGGTCACGCAGATTTTGGTGGAGAGGTAGAACGTGTATTAAAAACAGTAGATGGTGTTCTTTTACTTGTAGATGCCTTTGAAGGACCTATGCCACAAACAAGAGAAGTATTAAAAAAATCTCTTGCTTTAAATCTAAAACCAATAGTAGTAATTAATAAAATTGATAGACCAGGTTCTAATCCAACTAAGGTGGTGGATCAAGTAATAGAACTATTTATTGAATTAAATGCAAATGATGACCAACTAGATTTTCCAGTAATTTATGCTTCTGCAAAAAACGGAATTGCAAAAATGAGCATGGAAGAAGAATCGAATAATATTACCTGCATTTTTGATACTATTATTAAGTATATCCCTGCACCAAATTGTGAAATAGAAGGACCTGCACAAATGTTAGTATCTAACATTGATTATGATGATTATTTAGGTAGAATTGCCATAGGAAGAATTGAAAGAGGAACTATCAAAAATGGAATGCCTGTAGTAATTTGCAAAAATGAAAAAAATGTACAAGGAAAAATAGCAAAATTATTTACTTATCAAGGACTAAAAAGAACAGAAGTAGAAGAAGATACAGCAGGAGATATTATTGCTCTATCTGGTATTGCCGATATTGCCATTGGAGATACCATTTGTGACTTAAATTATCCAGAAAAAATACCATTTGTAGATATAGATGAGCCAACTGTTTCTATGACATTTAGTGTTAATAACGGTCCTTTTGCAGGAAAAGAAGGACAATTTATTACATCACGCCATATCCGTGATAGACTATTTAAAGAGCTAGAGAGAAATGTAAGTCTTCGTGTAAAAGAAACGGATTCTGCAGATAGTTTTGAAGTATGTGGACGTGGAGAATTACATTTATCTGTTTTAATTGAAACTATGAGAAGAGAAGGCTTTGAACTATTAGTTTCAAGACCAAAAGTTATTTTTAAAGATATTGATGGCGTTAAATGCGAACCAATGGAAAGATTAGTTGTTAATGTACCAGACGACTGTGTTGGAAATGTTATTGAAAAATTAGGAAAAAGAAAAGCAGAAATGCTAAATATGGAGCCAGCAGAAATTGGTCATACAAAAGTTGAATTTAAAATTCCTGCAAGAGGGTTAATAGGTTATAGAACTGAATTTATGACTGATACTAAGGGAAATGGTACAATGAGTCATATATTTGACGGATATGAGCCATATAAAGGAGAAATACAAGCTAGAACTAGAGGAACAATAGTTGCTTTTGAAAGAGGAAAATCAATTACTTATGGATTATACAATGCTCAAGATAAAGGTGATTTATTTATTGGACCAGGTGTAGAAGTTTATGAAGGAATGATTGTTGGATTAAATTCTAGAAGTGAAGACTTGGCTATAAATGTATGTAAAGAAAAACACTTAACTAATACAAGAGCGTCAGGTTCAGATGAAGCTTTAAGATTAGTTCCACCAATTCAAATGAGTTTAGAAAAAGCAATAGAATTTATCCAAGATGATGAGTTAGTTGAAGTAACTCCAAAAAATATTCGTTTAAGAAAGAAAATATTAGATAATAAAGAAAGAGAAAGAGCAGCAAGAAATGCAGCAAAATAATTATAAATATTTTATCAAAGAAAGCTTTTAGATAGTAAAATAGTTTACTTCTAAAAGCTTTTTTTACATATAAAAATGGGGCGACCCCCTGCTGCAGCCAGCTGGGGGTCTTGAGGATTAATTGTGTTTCCTGTAATAAAGTTCGCGTGATCCGTTCCGAGAGGGACTGGCCGAGAAAGCCCAGAAGCTTTTGTGAATATTTAGCTCCTGTATTGTTTGAAAAATAAGTCCCTCCTGCAGAAAATTCAGAGAATGTCTGTTATCAACAAAGAACTTGAGGGGCCTTATAAAATTGCCCACTTCATATTCTAAGTTGATATCATCCTTTTCTTGTAACCGGTAAAGCTCACACTTGTCGAGAAAAGAGAGTTTATCTCCATCCATTTGACGCTCTAACATATCGAAATAATCGTCGTATATAAACATAGTATCCTCCTTTTTCAAAAGCTATTTTTAGCGTCATTTTAATTATATCATAAATTTACATAAACTGCAAATTTTATGCCAATTTATACATATAAAGATTAAATCGCTTGTTTTTTTATATAAAAAATGATATAAGTAAAAATAAATAAAAAGGAGCAGAAAATGGTAAATTTAGAAGAATTAGAAAAAGTAAAGAAAAAAGCTTTAGAAGACCATATTCCAATAATAATGGATGATACTTTAGAGGTCATAAAAAAAATATTAGAAGAAGAAAAACCAAAAAATATTTTAGAAATTGGAACTGCAGTAGGATATTCAGCAAGCCAATTCGCAAGATTTGCACCAGAAGCACATATAGATACTATAGAGCTTAGTGAAGAAAGAGTAAAAGAAGCAACAGAAAATATAAAAAATATTGGTGTACAAAATCAAATAACAATTTTTTTAGGAAATGCAGTTGAAATATTACCTACATTAAACAAAGAATATGATATTATTTTTATAGATGCTAATAAAGGAAAATATCCAATTTTTTTAGAGGAAGGAATTAGACTAATAAAAAATAAAGGATTAATTTTAGCTGATAATATATTATATAAGGGATATGTACTGAGTGATTATAACAAACATAAGCAAAGAACAGCAGTAAGACACTTAAGAGAATACATAGCAAAAGCGATAGAAGATACTAGATTAGAAAGTCAAATATTAGAGGTTGGGGACGGACTAGCTATTTCTAGAGTGTCAAAGTAAAAAAGTGTTGAATAATATATAATAATTAAATTTGTTGTAGAAAATTGAAATAATTTGCTAAAACAATTAAATAAAAGACAAAATAAAATATTTTTTTTGCAAACTGACAAAATTTTCTAAAATGATTGAATAAAAATATAAAATATGATATTCTAAAATCGTTATAAATTTAATATAAAGCAAATTATATAAATTTAAAGCAATTTTAAATAGTTTCTTAAAGAAAGGAATTTTAACTTATGAAAATTTTAGATAATGAAGAATATGTAATTACTGTTATTATGGCTGCTGGAAAAGGTACAAGAATGAAATCAAATAAATCAAAACTAGTACATAAAATCTATGGTAAAGAATTAGTAAAAAGAGTTGCAGAGCTAGCTTACAAAGTTGGATCTGATGAAGTTGTTGCTGTTGTTGGGCATTTAAGAGAACAAGTTCAAGAAACTCTAGGAGATTCTGTAAAATATGCCTATCAAGAGGAACTTTTAGGAACAGGTCATGCGGTAATGCAAGCAATACCATATTTGCAAGGAAAAAAAGGTAGAGTTGTTGTTTTATATGGAGATGTTCCAATTATAAGACCAGAGACCTTAAAAAAATTGATAGAAAAAAGCATTACAAGTAAAGAATATGCTACTTTATTAACTGCAATATACGAAAATCCAACAGGATATGGAAGAATTGTGCGTGATGAAGGTGGAAGTATAGAGAAGATTGTTGAAGAAAAAGATGCAAGTAACAGTGAGAAGAAAATAAAAGAAATAAATTCTGGTATTTATTGCTTTGATATAGAAGAACTATTAAAGGCTCTAAAATTAATAAAACCAAATAATGCACAAGGAGAATATTATTTAACTGATGTTATCAAAATAATGAATGACAAAGGTCTAAAAACAGGTGCTGTTATTGTAGAA
>CALXAQ010000012.1 GCA_944386335.1 uncultured Clostridia bacterium
GGCAAATGTTTCTTTACTAAACCATCTTTTCTTCATTTCTGCTTGTATTTGTACATTTCCTGGCAATCCTGTTAACGGACTTACTCTACGGTTTACATACATTAGTTTAATAATATTTTTTATTGTATAATATAAAAATTCTTGATTAATAGGAGCTACAATATAATGTGATACTCCTAATTGCAATATCTGGATACGATGATCATGTTCTTTATTCGAAGAAATAACGATAATTGGGGTAATGGTATTGTCTTCATCACTCCTTACTACTTTACAAATATCTAATGCATCCTGATAAATATTATCTTCATGAATAATAATTAAATTAGGAATATTTTTTAAAGCCTCTCCTACTTCATTAGAATGTACATTTGTAAAACGATATTCTTTATCTGTATAAAATAATTCTTTCAAGGTACTTATTAAATTTGCTTGGTCATCAATAATATAAATTTCTTGCGACAACATAATTTCTCCTTATTTTTCCTTTTTTATAGCTTTTTTTAATGTTTCTAAATCTACTTTTTGGTTTAGTAATTTTGAAATACTTTCTGATTTCATACTTGGAAAGGCCAATTTCAATCTTCTTGCCTGTCTATACATCTTTAATTTTAATTTTGCCTGTCTAAATTTCAAATTTCTTATCATCTTTTCTATGTTTTCTGTAGCTAGTGAGTTCTTCTTAGGTATAGAATCTTTTACATGTTTTAACTCTTCTAATTTTTCCTTGATATTTTCTCCTAATTCATTTACTTTGTCTATAGCAGTTTCCATATGAATAACTGCCATAACGCTAAAAACAATATCTACTATAAATATACTATATAAAATAATATTCATATAAGTTAATAGGTAAGTAGATACTTGTCCTATTTGTGTCTCTACCCATGGATGGATATAGCGAATAAATAAAACCCCTAAAATCCCCCAATAAATAGAATTTTTTAGGCAAATTCTACCTTGAAAATTAAACTTTAAGTGGGAATAATCCCAATATTTTGTTTTAAATACTTTTTCTAAAAAAACTCCTACCACATATTCCCAAAAAGATAATAAAACAAATGCTGCTAAAAATAGTAAAATAATATTATCTTTTAACGAACTTAGTACTACAATCATTAAAACTGCACCTATTCCATAAATAGGACATATAGGCCCATTTAGGAATCCGCTATTCACTAATTGTTTTTCCCAGATAGATTTCGATACAGACTCTAATAGCCAACCACAAAAAGAATAAATCATGATATAGGTTAGCATATAAGTAATTACTTCTCTCGTCATTATTCTACCAATCTCCTTTATTCTACCGTAACTTCGCCTGTTCCTTCTTGTGTTAAGCCACTAACATTATATGCTTTTACCGTAATTGTATTTGTTCCTGTATTAAGTTTCTGCCTTATTTCTATTTCTTTCATATTCAATGCTGTACCAGTATTATTAGCATCTGTAGAATAAAATACACCATTTAATGTAAATTCTACCTTTTGGATATTTTCTTCGTCTGTTACTTTTATAATTAATTCGTCTTCCTCTCTTGATAAACTAATTTCTGGTTTTTTAGCACCTTTGTATACCTGATTCTTTGTTGTTTCATTTCCTGTTGCATCTACTGCTACTACCGTTAAAGTATTTTCCCCTTTTAAAACTGTTAATCTTTCTTCTATTAGTTTTGGAGATTCTTCTCTTACATCCAATCTCGTTTCATCTTCATTATTCCAATAATATAAGATATATGCCATTTGTGTCTCATCTTTTGCTGAAATTTTAATTTTTCCATCTTCCAATATTAATTCTATCTCTGGTGCAATCGTATCGCCCTCTTCCACAAAATAAGATTGATTATAACTTACTTCTTTTCCTGTCAAATCTGAAACTGTTAAATAAATGCTATTTTCACCTATTTCTAATGGAATGATCTCTTCTATTTGCATTCTTCCTCTTCCTTGTAGAGTTATTTCTTGTGCATCATTTAATTTATATACAATTCTATCAATGGCTCTATTATGCTGTACAGTTACCTTCAAATTATTTCCTTCCTGTATCATTTGCACCACAGGTACAGTAGTTTGCTTCTTATCTTCCTCTTCTCCTGTAAACATTGCCCATGATCCTTGTCCTATTAAAATAATTCCAAATAGAAGTAATATAATTGCAAAAATCCTTGTAATAGTTTGTATACCAAGTGGCTCTTTATTTTTTTTTCCACTGCTTGTTGACAATATTTGGTTCATGCATTTCACCTCTTATGTTCTATTTAAAATACATAACTGATGCTATTATATCACAACGTTTTTTTATTGTAAACACAAAAATTGGTAAAATTTTCTTAAAATTCGCTGCTTGAATCTTAGGAACATTCCTTAAAATTACAAACACCCATTTTCTATATTTTTTCTACATATATAAAAAGACTTTAGAGTTTTTCATCTAAAGTCTTTTCTTATAAACTTTAAGGAGATATACCTAAAGTTCATCTTTTTGTTCTTGATTTTCTGTTTCTTCTGTAGTTTCTTCGTCCGTACTTATTCTTGTATTTTTAAATTTATTTAATCCTGTTCCTGCTGGAATTAGTTTTCCGATGATAACATTTTCTTTTAATCCTACTAATTCGTCTACTTTTCCTTTGATAGCTGCCTCTGTTAATACTCTTGTTGTTTCTTGGAAGGATGCTGCTGATAAGAAACTATCTGTTGCAAGAGATGCTTTAGTAATTCCTAGTAATACTCGTTTTCCTGTTGCTGGACGTTTTCCTTCTTGTATTGCTTTTTCATTGATATCTTGGAATTCGTACATATCTACTAAGGAACCAGCAAATAGGTTTGTATCTCCATTATCTTCTACTCTTACTTTCTTAAGCATTTGTCTTCCAATAACTTCTATATGTTTATCGTTAATATCAACACCTTGGTTTCTATATACTTTTTGTACTTCTTGTACTAAGTAGTTATATACTCCTTCTGGTCCTTTGATAACAAGTAATTCATTTGGATTAATAGATCCTTCTGTTAGTGGCTGTCCTGCAACAACTTCATCTCCTTCTCTTACTTTTAGTTTAGAACCAAATGGTATAATATAAGTTCTACTATCATCTTTTGCAGTAACAATGACTTCTTTTCTCTTCTTTTCATCAGAGATTTTAACAGTTCCATCAATTTCTGAGATGATTGCAAGTCCCTTTGGTTTTCTAGCTTCAAATAACTCCTCAACTCTAGGAAGACCTTGTGTAATATCTGCCACACCAGCAACACCACCAGAGTGAATGGTTCTCATAGTAAGCTGTGTACCTGGTTCACCAATAGATTGTGCTGCAATAATTCCAACCGCTTCTCCAATGCTAACCTCGTCACGTGCTGCAAGTCCCATACCATAGCATTTTGCACACACACCATTTTTGGTTCTACATCCAAATACGCTACGTACTCTTACTTTTTCAATACCTGCTTCTACAATCTTATCTGCTGTTTTATCATTAATCATAGTATTAGTATCTACAATGATTTCTCCTGTTTCTGGATGTTTAATATCTTCTAATGGATATCTACCAATTAATCTTTCTTGCAAGCTTTCTATTACTTGATTTCCATCTTTAATAGCTTCTAGTTCAATACCATCATGTGTTCCACAATCATGTTCTCTTACAATAATATCTTGTGATACATCTACCAATCTTCTTGTTAAATATCCAGAGTCTGCTGTTCTTAGTGCTGTATCAGATAATCCTTTACGTGCTCCATGTGCAGAAATAAAGTATTCCAATGCATCTAATCCCTCACGGAAAGAAGAACGAATTGGTATTTCTACTGTTTTACCAGTGGTACTTGCCATAAGTCCTCTCATACCTGCAATTTGTTTTAATTGGTCTAAGTTACCACGTGCCCCAGAATCAGACATCATAAATACTGGATTCAATTTTGAGAAATTTGCTTTCATAGCATTTTTTACTTCATCCGTTGCTTTTTCCCAAATTTTAATAACAGAATTATATCTTTCCTCTTCTGTAATTAAACCACGTCTATATTGCTTAGAAACATTATCTACTTCTACTTGTGCTGCTTCTAAAATTGTTTTCTTTTCCTCTGGTACTTTTACATCATCAATAGATACGGTAATACCAGCAAGTGTAGAATATTTATATCCTGTTGCTTTGATATAGTCTAATAATTCTGCTGAACGGCTAAGCCCGTGTTTATTAATACTTTTTTCTACAATTTTTCCTAATTGTTTTTTGTTGACTACAAAATTGATTTCTGGTTCGAATTCGTTTTCTTCTTTACTTCTATCCACAAACCCTAAATCCTGCGGAATTCCTTTATTGTAGATAATTCTTCCTACGGTTGTTTCTACTTTTTTATGTTTTTCTACTCCATTTTCTATTTTGCTCATTCTTACGAAGACTTTTGCATGCATACCTACTTCTTTATTTTCAAAGCTAATGATTGCTTCTTCTGGAGAGGAGAAATAAGTACCTTCTCCTTTTTCTCCCTCTACTTCCATAGTTAAGTAGTAACTTCCTAAAATCATATCTTGTGTAGGAACCGTTACAGGCTTACCATCTTGTGGTTTTAATAAGTTGTTTACAGATAACATTAAATATCTTGCTTCTGCTTGTGCTTCTGGTGATAATGGTACGTGAATTGCCATTTGGTCACCGTCAAAGTCTGCATTGAACGCAGTACATACTAATGGATGTAATTTAATAGCTCTTCCTTCTACAAGCACTGGTTCAAAGGCTTGTATTCCTAGTCTATGTAGTGTTGGCGCACGGTTTAGCATAACAGGATGGTCTTTAATAACGTCTTCTAAGATATCCCATACTTCTGGGCGTAACCTTTCTACCATTCTTTTTGCATTTTTAATATTATGTGCAATTCCTCTAGAAACTAGCTCTTTCATAACAAATGGTTTGAATAATTCTACTGCCATCTCTTTTGGCACACCACATTGATATAGTTTTAATTCTGGTCCTACTACAATAACAGAACGTCCTGAATAGTCTACACGTTTTCCAAGTAGGTTTTGACGGAAACGTCCTTGTTTTCCTTTTAATAAATCAGACAAGGATTTTAAAGGTCTATTCCCTGCTCCTGTTACTGGTCTTCCACGTCTCCCATTATCAATTAAAGCATCTACAGATTCTTGTAACATTCTTTTTTCATTACGTTTAATAATTTCTGGTGCTCCTAATTCAATTAATCTTTTTAAACGATTGTTTCTATTAATAACTCTTCTGTATAAATCATTCAAATCTGATGTAGCAAATCTACCACCATCTAGTTGTACCATTGGCCTTAAATCTGGTGGAATAACTGGTACTACATTCATAATCATCCATTCTGGACGATTTCCAGATAAACGGAATGACTCTACTGTATCTAATCTTTTAATTAATTTTGCTTTTTTTTTCTCGTTATCTGTTTCTAATTCTTTCTTTAAACTAGCAGACAATTTTTCTACATCAATCTCTTTTAATAGTTTTTCTAATGCTTCCGCTCCCATTTCTGCTTTAAAACTACTAGCCCCATATTTTTCTACTGCTTCATGATATTCTTTTTCTGTTAATACTTGTGTTTTCATAAGACCAGATGTTCCTTTATCTGTTACAATATAGGATGCGAAATAAATAATTTTTTCTAGATTTCTTGGTGAGATATCTAGCATTAATGCAATTCTACTTGGAATGCCTTTAAAATACCAAATATGTGCCACTGGTGCTGCAAGTTCAATATGCCCCATTCTTTCACGTCTTACTTTAGATTTCGTAACTTCTACACCACATCTATCACAGACAATACCTTTATATCTTACTCTTTTATACTTACCACAATGGCACTCCCAATCTTTTGTTGGCCCAAATATTCTCTCACAAAACAAACCGTCTTTTTCTGGTTTTAAGGTTCTATAATTGATAGTTTCTGGTTTTTTTACTTCTCCTTTTGACCACTCTCTTATTTTTTTTTTTTTTTCTAAACCTATTTTGATTTTATCAAACAATTCTAATTCATCCAATTTAGCTTGCCCCCCTGATTTTATTTCTCTTTTATAGAAGAGGAGAAAGGAAAAAGTACAACATCGCTCGAACAATTCTTTTCTGTCTGCTTTTTCGTTTCTCTTATCTTCTTTTTATTCAGTTACTATTTGGCTCTTATTCTAAACCATCATTTTCTAGGTTATCTTCTGCTAAATCATTTTCAAAAATGTCTTCATCTTCTTCTAATCCAGCAAATAATTCATCGGATTCGTCTCCATCTAAAAGCATATCTTCTGCATCTTCATCTGCTTCAATATATCCATCTTCTAATTCGCTCTCATCTAGAACATCGTTTCCCACTTTGCTCTCTTCATAATCAATTCCTTCATCAATATGCTCTTTTAACTCTAACTCTTGATTATCTTCTGAATATAAACGGATATCTAATCCTAGTGCCTGTAATTCCTTAATTAATACTTTAAAAGATTCTGGCACTCCTGGCTCTGGTACATTCTCTCCTTTTACAATAGCTTCATATGTTTTTACACGTCCTACTACATCGTCTGATTTTACAGTTAGCATTTCTTGCAATGTATAAGCTGCTCCATATGCCTCTAATGCCCAAACTTCCATCTCTCCAAATCTTTGTCCACCAAATTGTGCTTTTCCTCCAAGTGGTTGTTGTGTTACTAAAGAGTATGGACCTGTAGAACGAGCATGGATTTTATCGTCTACTAAGTGATGTAGTTTTAACATGTACATAACACCAACGGTTACAGGATTATCAAACTCTTCTCCTGTACGTCCATCGTAAAGAATAGCTTTACCATCTGGTCTTAAACCTGCTTTTACTAATAATTCTTCTATTTCTTTATCAGTTGCACCATCAAATACTGGTGTTGCCACTTTCCATCCCAAGGCTTTTGCTGCCATACCTAAATGTACTTCTAATACTTGGCCTAAGTTCATACGAGATGGAATACCTTGAGGGTTTAATACAATGTCTACTGGTGTTCCATCCTCTAAGAATGGCATATCTTCTACAGGAAGAATTCTAGAAATAACACCTTTGTTACCATGACGTCCCGCCATTTTATCTCCTACAGAGATTTTTCTCTTTGTAGCAATATAGCAACGAATAATTTGGTTAACTCCTGGTCCTAATTCATCAGAATTATCTCTTGTAAAGATTTTAACATCTACGATGGTTCCTGCTTCTCCATGTGGTACACGAAGGGAAGTATCTCTTACTTCTCTTGCTTTTTCCCCAAAGATAGCACGAAGTAATCTTTCTTCTGCGGTTAGTTCTGTCTCTCCTTTTGGAGTTACTTTTCCTACTAAAATATCTCCTGGTCTTACTTCTGCACCAATACGAATAATTCCGTTTTCGTCTAGGTCTTTTAATCCGTCATCTCCCACGTTTGGAATATCACGTGTAATTTCTTCTGGCCCTAATTTGGTATCACGACATTCGCAATCATATTCTTCAATATGAATAGAAGTATACACATCTTCTTTTACTAGTCTTTCGCTAATTAATACAGCATCCTCATAGTTGTATCCTTCCCACGTACTAAAAGCAATTAATACATTTCTTCCTAGTGCCATTTCTCCATTTTTCGTAGATGGTCCATCTGCTAAAATATCTCCTGCTTTTACTTTCTCGCCTCTGGTTACTACTGGTCTTTGGTTGATACAAGTTCCGCCATTGGTTCTTTTGAATTTACGAAGTTTATAGGTATCTATTTCGTTTTTACTATTTCTTACTTTTACTTCGTCTGCTGTTACTTTTTCTACAATACCATTGTTTTTTGCCGTAACAGTAATTCCAGAGTCTCTTGCTGCTCTGTACTCTATACCAGTTCCTACAATAGGAGATTCAGGCATTAAAAGTGGTACTGCTTGACGTTGCATGTTAGAACCCATCAAAGAACGTTTTACGTCATCATGCTCCAAGAATGGTATCATGGCAGCTGCTACAGAAACTAATTGTTTTGGAGAAACATCTACATAGTCTACTTGTGATGCGTCTACCTCTGTAATTTCTGCTCTATGACGTACACGAATTCTTTTATTTACAAATTTGCCATCTGCATCAATTGGTTCTGATGCTTGTGCAATAATATAATTGTCTTCTTCATCTGCTGGCATATATTCTACAATATCTGTTACTTTGCCTGTTTCATGGTCTACTTTGCGGTATGGTGTTTCAATAAATCCATATTCGTTAATAATCGCAAAAGAAGATAATGCTGAAATAAGTCCAATGTTTGGTCCTTCTGGAGATTCTACTGGGCAAAGTCTTCCATAGTGTGTATAGTGAATATCACGTACCTCAAATCCTGCTCTTTCACGAGAAAGACCTCCAGGTCCTAATGCAGAAATTCTTCTTTTATGGGTAAGCTCAGATAATGGGTTAGTTTGATCCATAAATTGTGATAATTGTGAGCTTCCAAAGAATTCTCTAATAGAGGATGTAATTGGTTTTGTGTTAATTAAAGTTTGCGGTGTAACAATATCTAAGTCTTGAATCGTCATTCTTTCACGCACTACTCTTTCTAGTCTGGTTAAACCAATTCTAAATTGATTTTGTAATAATTCTCCTACACATCTAATACGTCTATTTCCTAAATGGTCAATATCATCTACATTTCCTAATCCATGGTCTAAGTTTAGTAAATAACTGATAGATGCAATGATATCCTCGTTTGTAATATGTTTTGGAATTAATTCTTCTTTCCTTTCTTTTAATACTTTATGTAAGTCTTTCTCGTCTGTATTGTCTAAAATGGATTTTAATACTTCGTAATTAACATCTTCTTTAAAATGTAAGTCTGAGATATCCACATTTGTTACAAATTTGTGGATATTTACAGTTCCATTTCCAATAATACGAACTTTTTCTTCTCCTACCTTTACATCTACAAT
>CALXAQ010000013.1 GCA_944386335.1 uncultured Clostridia bacterium
TCATAGTATGATTAACTACAAAAATGGCTTTTAATAGCCACTTTTAGACCTTTTTAGTTTTATTTAGTTTATCAAAAAATGACTAAATAAGCCTAAAAAAATGAAATAAAACTAGACAAACAAAAAATGTTTGTGACCCAATTCGTGTAGAATTCGTGCATAAGAGAAATATATCTTATAAAAAGGAATGATAATAATGAAAACTATAATAATAAATGATGAGAATATAAATGAGAAGTTTACAAAAAAGAAATTAAAAAGTAGAGCAGTATTAGTTAATTCTTCAAATGAAATATTAGTCGCAAACTATGGTGGAGTACTTTTATTGCCTGGAGGTTCAATTGACGGAAAAGAAACTCCAGATGAGACAATACATAGGGAATTAAATGAAGAAATAGGTGTTGATATGAAACCTGAACAATTAAAACCATTTGTAAAAGTAAGATATTTTCAACCAAATTATCCTGAAAGAAATGGAAATACAATAAATAGATTAGCTGTAACTTATTATTATCTTGGACATATAAACAGTATTTCTGAGGAAAGAGAGTTAACTGAGAATGAAAAGAAAGATGGCTTTACAGTTGGTTTTTATTCTATCAATCAAATTCTAGAAATGTTAAATAGTAAAAAAGGTGATAACCCAAGAAGGTTATATTTTGATAGGGAGTTACAAGCAGTTATAGATTACTATAAAGAAAGATCGAAATTTAGAGAAGATAACGAAATAATGAGATAATATATTTTTGTAAAATTACAAAAAATAATAATAAATGTGTTATAATATATTAAGTATAAAAAGAGGTGCTTATGAAAAAGTTAAAAATAGATACAATAAAAGAATTTGTCAGAACAGGAAAAATTAGGTGGACTAATCACTGTCAAGAAAGGAGATAAAGTAATATGAATTGTTTTATGTGTAAAGGAGATTTAGAAGATAAAAACACAACTTTTATGGTTGAATTAAATAATTGTATTATTATTAAGAATGTACCATCACAAGTATGTAAACAATGTGGGGAAGTTTCTTATAGTAATGAAGTAGCAAAACAATTAGAAAAATTAGTAAATTCAGTAAAAAATGCAATTACTGAAATTACGGTAATTAATTATACAGAAAAAGTCGCATAAGACGTAAGATGAGATATGTATTATATAAAATTTCGTATATATTAAATAATTTCCGAGCCAATGTCTCGGAAATTTAAATAGAATTTGTGACCCAATTCGTGTAAATCCACTTTATGTTACCAGAATTAGCAAAAATTTTACCATAAAATTACCTTTTACACGAATTTTTTTGGTTAATAGAGTTCATTTTACGCAAGGTCACAAGGAGGAAATATGTTCAAATTAGTATCAGATTACAAGCCAACAGGGGATCAACCTAAGGCAATAGAATACTTATCAAATGGAATAAAAGAGGGCAAGAAATTTCAGACACTTCTAGGAGTTACAGGCTCTGGAAAAACTTTTACTATGGCGAATATTATTCAGCAAGTTCAGAAACCAACTCTTGTTTTAGCACATAACAAAACACTTGCTGGACAATTATATAGTGAATTCAAAGAGTTTTTTCCAGAGAACAACGTGGAGTATTTTGTCTCTTACTATGATTACTATCAGCCAGAAGCCTATATTCCACAGTCAGATACTTATATAGAAAAAGATTCTTCTGTCAATGACGAAATAGATAAGCTAAGACACTCTGCAACAGCAGCCCTATTTGAAACAAGAGATGTGATTGTAGTAGCATCTGTTTCTTGTATTTATGGATTAGGAGACCCTATTGATTATGAAAATATGACAGTTTCTTTGCGACCAGGTATGAAAATAGAAAGAAACGAAATGTTAAAAAAATTGATTAATATGCAATATAGCAGAAATGAATTAGATTTTAAAAGAGGAACTTTCAGGGCAAAAGGAGACATTGTAGAAATATATCCATCAGACGAGAGTGAAAGTGCTATTCGAGTGGAATTTTGGGGAGATGAGGTAGAAAAAATTGTAGAAATTAATCCTTTAACAGGAAAAGCGATTAGTACTAGAAATCATATTTGGATTTTCCCAAACTCCCATTATGTTACAACCAAAGATAAGATGGAAAGAGCAATAGAGACGATAGAACAGGAAAAGGAAGAAAGAATCACCTATTTTAAATCACAAGGTAAATTATTAGAAGCACAAAGAATTGAGGAAAGAACCAATTTTGATATAGAAATGATGAGGGAAACAGGATTTTGCCAAGGAATAGAAAACTATTCTAGACATATTAGTGGCAGAGAACCAGGCTCACCACCATTTACTTTATTTGATTATTTCCCAGAGGATTTTCTATTATTAATAGACGAATCTCATGCTACTATTCCACAAGTAAGAGCTATGCATAATGGGGATAGAGCAAGAAAAGAATCTTTAGTAAAATATGGATTTAGATTACCTTCTGCTTTTGATAATAGACCTTTAAAGTTTGAAGAATTTGAGCAGAGAATTCATCAAGTTATTTTCGTAAGTGCTACTCCGGCAGAATATGAAAGGGAACATTCTGGAGAAAATGTAGTAGAACAAATTATTAGACCAACAGGATTACTAGATCCGAAAATAGAAGTAAAGCCAGTAAGCAATCAAATTGATGATTTAATAGAAGAAATTAGACAAAGAGTAGAAAAGAAACAAAGAGTTTTAGTAACAACACTTACGAAAAAAATGGCAGAAGATTTAACCGCTTATTTAGCCGGAATTGATATTAAAGTAAGATACATGCATTCGGATATAAAGGCATTAGAGAGAATGGATATTATACGAGATTTAAGACTACGGAGAATTTGATGTGTTAGTGGGAATCAATTTGTTAAGAGAGGGATTAGATATTCCAGAAGTATCACTCGTTGCTATATTGGATGCGGACAAAGAAGGATTTCTTCGTTCAGAGCGTTCTTTAATTCAAACAATTGGGCGTGCTGCTAGAAATACGGAAGGAAAAGTTATCATGTATGCAGATGAATTAACAGACACAATAAAAAAAGCCATTCATGAGACGAATAGAAGACGTGAAATACAAGCAAAATACAATGAAGAACATGGTATTGTTCCTCAAACCATTCAAAAATCCATTAGAGATACTATCAAGGCAAGCATTGTAGAAGAAGCACAAGCAGAGTACAAGTTAGATAAAGATGTGGATATACAACAAATTATTGATAAAATGACAGATGAGATGCTAAAATATGCAAGCAATATGGAATTTGAAAAAGCAGCAGAATTAAGAGATAAAATAAAAGAATTAACAGGAGAATAAAGAAAATCTTAAGAATATTGTAAGAGAAATTTAAAACATAACTCCTCCTTTTTTGCTACAATGCAGGAAAGGAGGAATTTTATATGAAGCCAAAGAAGAGAAGACACAAAAAACTAAAAAAAGATACTTTATTCTTACTAGCTGTATTTTGCATTACAACTGTTCTTTTATTCATTATTTTGCAAGGAATTCCGAAAGAAACCAATGCAAGCAATGATAGCATAGTGAAAGGACAAATGAGAACACAAGGGAAAAATGGATATGATACCATATTTTGTTGGGGAGAAAGAAAGTATATAGAATATAAACAAAATAAGGGAAGTTGGAAGAACCTTCCATATTGGGACAACACTGTAGAAACAGATGGATGTGGTATTACAGCACTTAGCATTATTGCAAGTGGCTATGGAGAAAAAGCAACACCAAAAGATTTAAGAGATTTATATTATCCACATTTAGCAGGTGATTCTATTCCAACAGCATTAGAAGAGGATTTGGGTATTCCTTGTAGTGAATTTATTTATCAATCTTCCTATTTTACAGTAGAGAAGGTGGGAGAGCATTTAAAACAAGATAAGCCCATTTTAGTTTGTGTAAATAATCGACCAGATGATAGATGGACAACCGCTTCTCATTATTTAGTCTTATTAGGCATGGATGAAGAACAAAACATTTATGTATCTAATCCGAATGGAGATAGAGGAAGTGCAAAACAATCAGATTGGTACAAGCCTTCAGAAATACTACCTTATATTGTAAAAGGGGTTTGGATTTATTAGAATTCTATACAAAAATCATACAAACTCTTGTTTTTATTTTTAAAATATAGTATAATTCTCTTGGACAAAAGGAGGAACTATCATGAATGATAAGATTATTATAAAAGGAGCAAAAGAACATAACTTAAAAAATATAGATTTAGAGATACCAAGAGATAAATTAGTAGTTATTACAGGACTTTCTGGCTCGCGGAAAATCTTCTCTTGCATTTGATACGCTTTATGCAGAAGGGCAAAGAAGATACGTAGAGAGTCTATCTTCTTATGCAAGACAGTTCTTAGGACTAATGGAAAAACCAGATGCAGAGTCTATTGAGGGACTATCTCCCGCTATTTCTATAGACCAAAAAACAACTTCTAAAAATCCACGTTCTACAGTAGGAACCGTAACAGAAATCTATGATTATATTCGTCTACTTTATGCCAGAATTGGTGTACCATATTGTCCAAAATGTGGGAAAAAGATAGAAAAACAAACCATAGACCAAATTGTAGACACCATTATGGAATTAGAAGAAGGTACAAGAATTCAAGTCATGTCTCCTATCGTAAGAGGTAGAAAAGGTGAATACACCAAACAATTAGAGGAATTCCAAAAAGAAGGTTTTGTAAGAGTAAAAGTAGATGGCGAAATGTACGAATTGTCAGACGACATTTCTATTGATAGAAAGAAAAAGCATAATATTTCCATTGTAGTAGATAGATTAGTAGTAAAGAGTGATATTCGTAGTAGATTAACAGAAAGCGTTGAGATTGCTTTAAAGCATGCGAATAATCTAGTGATTATAGAAGATGCTACTCATGGAAAGGAAATGTTATTTAGCCAAAATTATGCCTGCCCAGATTGTGGAATAGGTTTTGAAGAATTAACACCACGAATGTTTTCTTTTAATAATCCATTTGGAGCTTGTCCAACTTGTACAGGAATTGGTTATTTAATGAAAATGGATGAAGATTTAATTATTCCTGATAAAAATAAAACTTTATATGATGGAATAAAAGCTTTTGGAGCAAGTACGATGAAGCGAGGAGACACCATGGCCAAAATGTACTTTGAAAGCATTGGAAAGCATTATGGTGTGGATATTTCTGTGCCTATTAAAAAGTTACCACGCGAGTTTTTAGATAAAATACTATATGGAACAGGAACAGAAAATATAGATTTTGAATATACATCAGCAGCGGGAACAAGAAAATATTCCTCTCCATTTGAAGGAGTAATTCCTACATTAGAAAGAAGACATAATGAAACAAAATCTCAAGCAATGAGAGGATTTTATGAACTATATATGAGCAATAGCGAGTGTCCTACTTGTCATGGTGCCAGATTAAGTGAAACTAGTTTAGCAGTTAAAGTGGGAGACAAAAATATTAATGAATTAACAGATATGTCTGTAGATAAGATAAAAGATTATCTAAATCATTTAGAACTTAGCAAAAAAGACCAAATGATTGCAGACCAAATCTTAAAAGAATTAAATAAAAGACTACAATTTTTAATGGATGTAGGATTAGAATATCTAACGCTTTCCAGAGCAGCAGGAACATTATCTGGAGGAGAGGCACAGCGTATTAGGCTGGCTACCCAAATTGGTTCTGGATTAACAGGTGTTTTATATATTTTAGACGAGCCTAGTATTGGTCTACATCAAAGAGATAATGATAAGTTAATTGCAACTTTAAAGAAATTAAGAGATATGGGAAATACTGTTCTAGTGGTAGAACATGATGAAGATACTATGTATGCAGCGGATCAAATTATTGATATAGGACCGGGTGCTGGTATTCATGGTGGAAGAGTAATGGCACAGGGAACAGCAGAAGAAATTAAAAAAGTAGAAGGTTCTGTTACAGGGGATTACCTAAGTGGTAGAAAACAAATTCGTGTGCCAGCGAAAAGAAGAAAATCCAATGGTAAAGCAATAGAAGTAAAAGGAGCAGTAGAACATAACTTAAAAAATATCAATGTAAAATTCCCATTAGGACAATTTATTTGTGTAACAGGTGTATCTGGCTCTGGAAAAAGCACACTAGTAAATGATGTATTGTATAAAAGTGTGGCTAAAGAAATAAATGGTTCTATGGAAAAACCAGGTAAATGCAAAGAAGTAAAAGGATTAGAAAATATAGATAAAATCATTAATATTGACCAATCTCCTATTGGAAGAACACCTCGTTCTAATCCTGCGACTTACACAGGTGTATTTGACCACATTAGAGATATATTTGCCAGTATGAACGAGTCAAAGTTAAGAGGATTTGATAAAGGTAGATTTAGCTTTAATGTAGAAGGTGGAAGATGTGAGGCTTGTCATGGTGATGGTATCTTAAAAATAGAAATGCACTTCTTACCAGATATTTATGTACCATGTGAAGTATGTAAAGGAAAAAGATATAACAAGGAAACACTAGAAGTAACATATAAAGGAAAAACAATAGCAGACGTGCTTGATATGACAGTAGAAGAAGCATTAGAATTTTTTCAAAATATTCCTCGTATCAAACAAAAGATACAAATATTATATGATGTAGGATTAGGGTATATTAAGCTTCGGACAACCTTCTACTACGCTATCAGGAGGAGAAGCACAACGTGTAAAGTTAGCCACAGAATTATCTAAAAAAGCCACAGGAAAGACTCTATATATTTTAGATGAACCAACAACAGGACTTCATATAGCAGATGTACACAAATTAGTAGATATTTTGCAACGTTTTGTAGATGAAGGAAATAGCATTATTGTAATAGAGCATAACTTAGATTTAATTAAAACAGCAGATTATATTATAGACTTAGGACCAGAAGGTGGAGAAAAAGGAGGTCAAATTGTGGCAGTAGGTTCTCCAGAACAAATTGTAAAGAATGAACAAAGTTATACAGGTAAATTTTTAAAGAAGTATTTGGAAAGATAAAAATTTGTTTTGTGAAAATCTTGTGAAATTGTTGACTTTTGGTGATAAAAAGTTTTCCATATGTAAAATTGAATAGAATAGAAAAAATGTTTGTATAAACTATTGAATTTTATTTATTCTTTTGTTAAAATATGTAAAAAGCTTAGGAGAGATATTATGATTAGTATGTATATAGATGAATCTGGAAGCATCCATCCAACCTCACAAAAGCTAAATAGATATTTTGTTATTGGAATAGTTATACCAAAAGATTCTAAAAGACTAAGGAGAGTTTATAAAACTTTTATACGAAAAAACATAGATACTTTAAGAGAACTAGACATAGAAGGGAAAATGTTTAATCGAGAAGGTAAATTTATTGAATTAAAAGGATCTTCTATGGATAAACCAATGAAATTAAATTTTATAAATTTCTTTTGCCAAAATAATTTATTAGAAGTTCGCTATATTATTTTAGATAATAACTTATTAGATAAAAGATTTATAAAAAATAAGGCTAGGACGTTTAACTATTTGTTAAAAATCTTTTTAATTAACTCAATAAAAAAGAAGTATATAAAAGATAAAGAAATATTTTTACAAATTGATGAGAGGAACGTAAAGACTGATTCGAAATATTCCTTAGAAGATTATTTAAATCAAGAATTATTACTAAACAATAATCTGATAGATAATGTACAAGTACAATATTTTGATTCATCGCAAAATTGTTTTATACAAATTGCTGATGTATTTTCAAATTTAATGTATTCAAATTTAATTACAAAAGGAAGCTATCAAAAAGAATTACAGAAATTGAGACAAGATGGTTATATACTCCCACCATTTATTTTTCCACAAGAAATATTTCAAAACAAGATTAAAAAGGTATAAGTTGCATATACTATTAAAGAATTGATGTAACAGTAAATCTAAGTGAGATTCCATTATCTCGGTAAGTGCTATATACTAGCATAATCTCTTAGTAATTACATCAATTCTATTTTACATAAATTTTAATTTTTTTAAAATTTCTATTGACTTTAGAATTCAAAAATGTTAAACTTAAGATAGTTAAACAGTAAGTCCTTTTTTGTATGCCATAATCCAGGTAAGTGCTATGTGTTAGCATCATACTTAAGGCAATTTAACTGCTTTCTATTTTACCACTAATACGTGGTATTTTTTTATTTGTCTAAAAAATCAAAATTTTTATAAAAAGGGGAAAAACATTGAAAAAAATTTCTATTATGGATATGATGGGAAATATTTTAGATTATTTAATATAGAAAATAAAAGGGCAGACTTTAGAAACGTTTCTACTTAAGAAGCGCTTAAAAAGTCTGCTCTCGAAATATTGCAGGGATTATCTTTATTCTGTTTTTTCGCTATTGTTGTTACTATTGTTTTTGTTACCTTTATTATTTTTTGAGTTATTCTTCTTATTTTTTTCTGCCATAAATTCAGCACCTCCATTTCCTCTTCTAAAAATATTTTGAACAAATTCTAAAAAAATATTCAAAATCTTACAAAAATGTAATATAATAAAGCAAAAATATTTTAAAAGCATATTTAGGGCAATTTTACAAGTAATCAAAAATATGATATGATGCAAAAAAATAAGAAAAAATGGAGTGATAAAAAATGGAACATATTGTAATTGGAATAGAAGGTCTAGTGGGAAGTGGAAAAACTTCTATTTGTAGAGAATTACTAAATAGAATACCAGATAGCATTTTATTTCAAGGTGGCAATTTATATAGAGGAATTGTATATGCAGTAATGCAAAGACAAAAAGAAAAAATAGAAGACATCGCAGTATTACAAAAAAGTTTTTCTCATATAGATATCAAAAAAGTAATGGACATTTTAAAAGTACAGTTAAAAATAGAAAATAGAGAAACCGTTATTTATATAGATGGACAAAAAATAGACGAAGAAGAATTACAATCTAAAGAAAATTCTATGTTAGTATCTGTAGCAGGGGGAGCAGCAGATAACACACATTTATTTGAATTTGCACGTACACTCATAAATGAAATGAAAAAACAATATAATTTAATAGTTTCTGGTAGAGCCTTAATGGAGATTTATCCAGATTTAGATTATCATTTTTTAGTAACAGCATCTTTAGAGGAAAGGGTAAATAGAAAAAGCAAACAATATGGTTATACCACAAAAGAAGAAAAAGAAGCTTTAAAAGCACATATTATAAAAAGGGATGCATTGCAACAACAAGCAGGCTTTTATAAAAAATATGATAAAACCATTATAGTAGACGTAACAGATTGTAAAAATGTAGAAAGTTCTACGAATAAATTAGAAACATACATAGAAGAAATACCAATACTTGCTTAAAGAGAGCAGAGAGAAAGGAGGTTTGTATGAAATATGTAAATGAAAAACTAGAAGAATTTAATCAATATATAGTTGGAAAAAGGGTGGCTATTATTGGCGTAGGTGTTAGCAATTTGCCTTTACTAGATTATTTTTATGAGCATAAGGCGAAGGTAACTGTGTTTGATAACAGAGAGTTAGATAATATTGACCAAGAAGCTATCGATAAAATTAATAAATATGAAATGCTATATTATTTTGGCAAAAATAACTTAACTTATTTACAAAATTTTGATATTATTTTTCGTTCTCCAAGTGCCATGCCGTTCTTACCAGAAATAGAAAAAGAAATAGAAAGAGGAGCCATTCTTACTTCAGAAATAGAAATGGTAATGATGCTATGCCCAGGGACAATTATAGGTGTAACAGGAAGTGACGGAAAAACAACCACAACCAGTTTGATATATGAAATTTTGAAACAAAAGGGATATCGTTGTTTTTTAGGTGGAAATATAGGTATTCCACTATTTACTAAAATAGAAGAAATGAAACCAGAAGATATTGTGGTATTAGAACTAAGCAGTTTTCAATTAATGGATATGCAAGTAAGCCCAAGAATTTCTGTTGTTACCAATATTTCTCCTAATCATTTAAATGTACATCGCTCTTATGAGGAATATATAGAAGCAAAGAAGAATATCTTTATGTATCAAAAAGAAACAGGAACTGTAGTTTTAAATTATGATAATGAAATTACAAGAAGTTTTGCAAAAGATGCAAAAGGCAAAGTATTATTCTTTAGTAGCAAAGGAAATATTCCAAATGAAGGATATGTTTATGAGGACGGTATTATGAAACAATGTAGAGCAAATGGTATTAGAGAACAGTTGCTTTCTGTAAAAGAAATTCCTTTACGTGGAGTACATAATTATGAAAATATATGTGCAGCCCTTGCTGCTACTTCTAGCTTAGTAGACACCAAAAACCAATTACAAGCTATCAAAAAGTTTAAAGGAGTAGAACATAGAATAGAATTGGTAAGAGAAATAAATGGCGTAAAGTGGTATAACGATTCTATTGGAACAAGCCCTTCTAGGACAATGGCTGGACTTTCTTCTTTTGATGAAAACATTGTTTTAATTGCAGGTGGCTATGATAAACATTTAGATTATGCCCCTATTGGAAAGCCAATTGTAGATAAAGTAGGAACTTTAATTCTAATGGGAGCAACAGCAGACAAGATAGAAAAAGCGGTACAGGATGAATTACTAAGACAAGGAAAACAAATGCCAATTTATCGTTGCGATACATTAGAACAAACAGTAAATTTAGCTCATGAGAAAGCGAAACCAGGAGATGTAGTATTATTTTCTCCTGCTAGTGCTAGCTTTGATTTATTTAAAAACTTTGAGGAAAGAGGAAACTTGTTTAAAGAATTAGTGAAAAAGTTGTAATCACCTTTTCTGATGTATCTTCATAAGATAATACAAAAAAGAGGAGGAAAACTATGTATTATCAAAATTATGAAGATTACATGAGAAATGTATTAGGATATTCTATAGAGCCTGACATACCTACATATAATAGAAACTATGAAATGTACTTACCTGTTTCCAATAATACACAGCAAGTAAGTAGAGTAATGTCACCAGAAATGGAAGAATGGTATCCAGAATGTTACCGTATTATTCAGCCAATTGTAGAAAATGCTTGTGAAAATTGTTATACAGAAATTACAAAAGAAGTGGTAGATAATTTGACAGAAGATGTTTTTCAAAAGGTTTGCTGTAATACAAGAATGGTGCAATATGCAAATGGAGAAAATAGGAGTACTGCTAAAGAGGAAAATAATAGAAGCATGGAAAAGAAAAATAGTGTAAATGCTACTTCTAGCAATTTATCTAATGCGTCTATAAGAAATAGGAATAATAGCCAAAGCAAAATAGTAGAGAATAGGGGAATGGAAGAGGAAAACAGACAGCAAGCAAGGATAAATAATCCGCTTCTTAGAGATTTAATTCGTATTCTAATATTAAGACAATTATTTGGTGGCAATTTTCCACACCGACCTCCAATGAGACCTCCATTCCCAGGTGGACCAGGGAATAGACCACCCACAAGACCGCCTTATCCAGGAGGAAGACCACCAAGACCAGAGCCAAGAGATTATGAAAATTATTTAAAGTTTTAATTAAGTTTGAAAAATACGAAAATTTTCGTTGAAAATTATGTGACTTTATAGTATAATAGAAACAATTGGTAATTGTGAACTATACCCCAATTAGTGGAGTTAGTAAAAAGAGGACTTATGAAAACAGGTAGAATATTTTCTATCTGTTTTTCTTATGGTATAATGTTTTTGGTGATAATATGGAAAGAAAATATAGAAAATATACTTTTGAAGAAAAACTACAAGCAGCTAAAATGCATGTAGAAGAAGGAATTGGATGTACTACTGTTGCTAATAAATTCAATTGTGATAAAAAAAGAGTTTTGTTATGGAGTAGAAAATACCAAGAAGGTGGAGAAGAAGCTTTAAGATACGAGACTAGAGGACGTGCTAAAACTGGTAGACCGAAAAATAAGACATTCAATAGTATAGAGGAAGAACTTGAATATGTTAAAGCTGAAAGAGATATTCTAAAAAAAACATCGGAGATATTGAAAAAACAGAAAAGAAAATAAGATTTCAAGTTATTTTTGAACTAAAAGAAGCATATAAAATAAATTTTTTATGTAGTATTCTAAAAGTAAGTGAGTCTGGTTATTACAAATGGTTGAAAAATAAAGATAATATTAACGAGAAGGAAATGGAAATTGTTGGTAATTTAAAAACATTACAAATAAAACATAAATATAGAATGGGTTCTGAAAGAATGACCTATGAATATGAAAGAATATATCATAAGAAATATAATCATAAACGAATAGCAAGATTAATGAGAAAACATGGACTACAATCAGTTGTAAGACCTAAAAATCGTAGATATGGTATTAGTAAATCTGTTTATACTAGAAATAAACTTGGAAGAAATTTTTCTGCAAGTTCTCCTTATGATAAATTAGCTGCTGATATATCAGAATTTAAAAGGAGTGGAAAGAAAGTATATGTATCAGTAATAAAAGACCTATATACTCATGTTGTAGAAGCATTAGAAATTAGTTATAGTCCCAGTTTAAAACTAGTTATAGATACTATAAATCAAGTAAAAGATAAAGCAATAGAATATGGCACATTTTTTCACAGTGACCAAGGATTTCAATATACAAATCCGATTGTGCAAAAGATATTAAAAGATAATAATTTTCTTCAAAGTATGTCTAGAAAAGGAACACCTATTGATAATGCACCAACAGAAAGTTTTTTCTCTACTTTAAAATCAGAGTTAATATATAATAAAACTATAAATATTCCTAATGATAAAGCGCTAATACAAGAAATTATAGATTACA
>CALXAQ010000014.1 GCA_944386335.1 uncultured Clostridia bacterium
ATAAGATATTAAAACTAAAGAATGTAAAAATAATAGGTGCTTCATCACACTTATCTTCTAGTGGACTTGATGAAAAGTATTCTTTAAATCAAATAAATATTTTTAAAAAAGCTGTAGGTATAATAAACAAAAAAATAGATTTACAATACATTCATATTTTGGCTAGTGGAGGAATATTAAAATATCCAATTAAATATTCAAATATGGTAAGAACAGGAATTATGCTTTATGGATATTATCCTAATGATTACAAGAATATAAAGTTATATCCAGCATTAACATTAAAATCTAGAATATCTTATATTCATGATGTGAAAAATGGCGATAGTATAGGATATAATAGAGTATATAGAGCAAATAAACATATGAGATTAGCAGTCATACCTTTAGGATTTGCAGATGCCTTTATGGGATTGGAAAGCAATGTCGGTCATGTTTTTGTTCATGGCTGTAAAGCAAAAATTATTGCGATTTGTATGGACACAATGATGATTGACATAACAGATATTAAAAATACAAATATTGGTAATGAAGTGATTTTATGGGATAATAAAAACATCTTATTAGAACAATGGGGAGAATGGACAAACACAAGTAATTATGAAGTTCTATCTATATTATCGAAAAGAATTAATAGGATAATTGAATAAAAATGTATTGTTTACAAAGTATATAAAAAATATAGACTTTTTAATAGCAAAGTGGGAGAAAAAATAGTTGACATAGTCACTTTTTAAAAAAGTGGACTTTGTCAATGGTCTGAAGAAAATGCAGGAGTTCCTGCATTTTTTTGTACGTATTTTTTTGTAAAAGATAGTTGCTCTAAGAAAAATAGTATGTTACAATAAGTTACTGAAAAATAGAAAAGGAGGCGAAACATCATAGATAGCAAGGAATGGGAAAAAGAAAAAGCAAATTTGCAAGACGTTATACAAAAGTATAAGGAAATTATGGAATATTACGATTTAAAACTAGAAGCCCTGCCAAAAATATATAAGAATAATCCCTATATGATGAGCAATCTAATGGAAATGTATATGCAAAAATTAAGGATAATGGAAAAAAGCATAGGTAAACCCTATTTTGCAAGACTAAATTTTCATAGGGATGGAGAAGCAAAAGTAGAAGAATTGTACATTGGAAAAGTTGGCGTAATGGATGAGGATAACCATAATATTGTCATAGATTGGAGAGCACCTGTTGCTTCTATGTATTATGATAGTAATATTGGTAGAGCTTCCTATGAGGCACCAGAAGGAACTTGCACAGGAGAGCTACTTTTAAAGAGACAATATGATATGGAAGAGGGACAGCTGAAAAGTTTTCAAGATGTGGACACTGTTTCAAATGATGAGTTATTAAAACCATATTTAAATGCAAGTGCAGATAATAGGTTAAAAAATATTGTTTCTACCATTCAAAAAGAACAAAATGAAATTATACGAGAGCCAATTACGAAAAATATGATTATACAAGGAGTGGCAGGAAGTGGAAAAACTACAGTAGCACTACATAGAATTGCTTATCTAGTATACAATAATCGTGACAGTATAAAACCAAATCAATATTTAGTAATTGGACCTAATAAATTCTTTGTAAATTATATCTCCAGTGTGTTGCCAGACTTAGACGTAGAAAATGTAAAACAACTCACTTACGAAGAATTATGTGCAGAATTCTTACAAGAAGATATGCAAATTATCGAAGAAGATAAAAAATTAATTACATCTATTTCTCAGGAACAGCAATTAACCTATGAAAAATTTAAAGTCTCTATGGAATTTAAAAAGTTATTGGATACATGGATACAAAACAAAAGTGAAACAATTCTCCCTAAAAAAGGAATTGAGATAAAAGGGTATGAAGTAGTATCTATGGAAACCATTCAAAATATTTATTTTTCTATTGAAGAAAACATCGTTTACGATACTCTAAAAAAGAGATTAGATAGAACCAGCTTAATGTTAACAAAATATATAGAAGACAATTATGATAGTATTTTAGAAAAAGTTAAAGAACAGCATAAGAAAAAGGTAAACGAAGTATCTAAAGAAATGCATGAGAAGGAACTAGAAAAATTAAATTATATAGAAAAAGAAATGAAAAATGCTTGCAAAGCTAGTATACAAAAATATTTTAAAAGTATTCTTCCTAATAGCATTCGTGTATATATAGAATTTCTTACAAATTTAAAACAATATGTCAATCCAGAATTTTATCATCTTATAGAAAAAAAGATACCAGCCAATATAAAGAATATAAAAGAAAGAAAAGTGGAGTTTGAAGACTTAAGTGCCTTAATCTATCTTAAAAGCAAATTAATAGGAGTAGAACCCTATGAGCAATATAAACAAGTAGCAATAGACGAGGCACAGGATTTTGGGGACTTTAGTTTTTTTGCCTTAAAGAGCTTATTAAAAAATGCAACGTTTAGTATATTTGGGGACTTAGCACAATCTATCTATCAATATAGGGGAATAAAGGATTGGAAAACAGTAATAGAAGATACTTTTTCTGAAAAATGTGAAATGAAATATTTATTGAAAAGCTATAGAACTACTACAGAAATTATGAATGCAGCTAATCATATTACCAATTACATAAACTTGAATGTAGCAAAACCTGTTATTAGACATGGAAAAAAAGTTAACTATTGGAAATATCAAAATCAAGAAGAACAAATTCATACAATAGAAACAATTCTAAAGCAATATAAGGAAAATCAATATAAAACAGTAGCAATTATTTGTAAAGATGAAGAAGAGGCCACTGATATTTATAATAAGTTACAGGCAGAAAATAGAAAAATTCATAATATAACGGATTCTGATACACAGTATAAAGGAGGAATATGTACTATAACTAGCTATTTGGCAAAGGGATTAGAGTTTGATGGAGTAATTGTTACCAATGCCTCAGAGGAAGAATATCATTCTCAAAAGAAAATAGATATGAAGTTGTTATATGTGGCTATGACTAGACCATTACATGAATTAAATGTACTTTATCATAATAGCATTGTGAAACCATTGCAAGAGCAAATTAAATAAAAAGTTTGTAAAGGAGATGTAAAAAACTCCTCTTTTTTTCCTTACAATACTTTTATAAAAATATTGACTTCTCTAAAATATATTGGTAAAATAAGAAAAGCAAATATACAACAATTCATCAACATAATTAAATACCGAATAGAGAAAATTAAATTTGGAAAACATAAGAAAAATAGGAGGAAGAAAATGAATAACAAAGAAAAGAGACAAAAAGGAATTACTTTAATTGCATTAGTGATAACGATCATTGTGCTAATCATTTTAGCAGGGGTATCTATAGCAATGGTGGTGGGAGAAAATGGAATTATACCACAATCGAAAAATGCAAGAAGAGAAACCGAGATAGCAGACATAAAAGAGAAAGTACAAATGGATATATTAGAAAAGCAGACAGCAAATAAAGGAAATATAGCAAAAGGAGAGTTTGTAGGTATATTAAATGAGTACTTTGAAGGAGTACCAACAGAAGAAAATTTACCAGAAGATTTAACAACATTAACATTGCAAGCAAAAGAAGAATATGGTTCTCATGCAATTAATATAGGAGAAATCTGGAATGGAGCATTTGGGAAAATTATTTTAGCAGAAGCAATCACAAGTGTAAATTATGGAGACTATATAGATTATCCAATAGACTTAAATGGAGATGGAGATACTAAGAATGATTGGAGGATTTTCTATAATGATGGAACACATGTATTTATTATAGCAGCAGACTATGTAAAAAATAATTCTGGTTATTTAGATAATGCAGGAACAGGAATGACATCAGGTGATACTTATAACCTATATTGGGATTCAG
>CALXAQ010000015.1 GCA_944386335.1 uncultured Clostridia bacterium
TTGTCCATTTTTTGCCTAATGCGTTCTTCTATTTCTTTCTGTGTTTCTTTATCTAACACATATTTTTCATTTTCTTGTTTTAAAACACTACCTTCTTTTGCCCCTTCTGGTAATTGTTCTTTTGCAATTTCTTTCTTTTTTCCTGTATCTCTTTCTTCACATATTGCTATATTTCCTTCTATTCTATCGATTACCCACTTTTCGTTCATTTTTTCCAACCTTTCTGTAATTTGTTCTATAAAATGCCCTATATCTACTTGTTTTATTTCTTGCGCTATCTTTTCTAAGCCATCTAGTAACATTTTTCACCTCCATTATATCCATATTTTTTTATTTTGCATACTTTTTTATGGGAAATATAAAAGAATAAATCATAAAATATGAGATAAAAGTATTTTTAGTTTACTATAATTTTTTCAAGATTGCAAGAAAAATCGTACGCAAATTTTCGACAAAATTTTTCTAATAACTATTGAAAAAATAGGAAGAATAATATTTAGTTTTTTGTAAATACTAATGTAAATATATTGTCTTGACATTGTATTTATATTATGTTAAAATCTAATATAGAAAGAGGTGATATAAATGGCACAAACATTAATCAATTTTAGAATAGATGAAAACATAAAAAAACAAATGGAACAAATCTGCGAGGAACTAGGTATAACTATGTCCACAGCTTTTAATATATTTGCAAAAAAAGTAATACGAGAAAAAAGAATTCCTTTTGATGTCTCTATTGATCCATTCTACTCCGAAACAAATAGAAAAGCTATAAATGACTCTATTAAACAATTAGAAGAAGGAAAAGTAGTTACTAAAACAATGAAAGAATTAGAGGAATTAGAAAATGAATAATATAACCTTCACTAATAAAGCTTGGGAAGAATATTGTTATTGGCAGTCTCAAGATAAAAAAACATTAAAGCGAATTAATTCGTTATTAGCAGATATTCAAAGAAATAGCTTCGAAGGAATTGGGAAACCAGAACCTTTAAAAGAAAATTTATCCGGATATTGGAGCAGGCGTATTGATGAAACTAATAGATTAGTTTATCGTATAGTTAACGAGCAAATTGAAGTTGTACAATGTAAAGGTCATTATGATTGAAAAAGAGGCTTAAAAGGCCTCTTTTTAATCATTTTTATTCTTGTAAATTCTAAACAAATCTTTTATATTCATTCTATTTCCATAATTTAATATAGCAGAAGAATAGATTTTAATAGATATTTTGGCTACTATCAATATCGTAATGACCAAAATTGCTAAAGAAAGTAATATTTCTCCTGTTGTAGCCAGTCCCATCATCACTCTAAATGGCATACAAAATGGTGAAGAAATCGGTACTATCGCTGCAATTTGATTTAAACTACTTGTTGGATTCATCATAGTAAAATAAGATAGATAAAATCCAATTACTGCTAAAATAGCTACTGGTCCATTTGCAGATTGTACATCTTCTGGTTTTGCTACTGTAGAACCTGTTAAAGCGTATAATAGGGCAAATAAAGAATATCCCAATATATAATAAACAATCGTTACAATCGCTAAGGTTGGTGTAAAATTAATGGAGCCTAAAATCATGTCAATTGTGGAAGGATCTAAGAATAGCTTTGCACAAATTAATGCCACTACAACTGTCACAACAGTTTGCATCACTCCAGCAAGACCAATTCCTAATGTTTTTCCTAATACAATGGTTCGTGGTGAGGTAGATGTAACTAATGTTTCTATAATTTTCGATGTTTTTTCTGTTGTAATAGAAGAAGATACTTGATAAGCAAAGAAATAGATTGCATAGAATAGTACGATAGATAATAACATCATAGGTAAAATATTCTCAGCTGCTTCATTTTCCTCTACTGCTGTTAAATCTACTTCAAACGGCATATTAATGACTGCTATTTGCTCTGGTGCAATTCCTAAATCTTCTATTTGCTTATTTTGATAAGCTAATTGTAATAAACTTACTAATTCTTGTGGAAGTGATGTTGCAAGACTTTGTGATTCTACTACATATTGTATAGAAATAGCCTCATCTTGCTTTGTAATATATAGTGCTTCTTCTATTTCTCCTTTTTCAATTTTTTCTTTTACTATATCTAAATCCCACTTTTCTGTAACTATTTCTACGTTATAATCCGGATTATTTTCAAATGTTTTTTCTAAACTGTCTCCATATATATTGTCATAATCAATAATTGTTGTTTTTGTTGTTCCGAAATTTTCATCTCCACCTGAAAATTGTTCCAACACTCTTGGAATATTAAATCCTATAATAATAATCAATAAAATAATGATATTGGAAATAATAAAGGATTTTCTTTTCACTAAATCTTGAAATGTAAAGGATGCTACTGTCCATAAATCTTTCATACTACTCACCCACCTTTTCTATAAAGATATCATGTAGACTTGGTTTCATAATTTCAAACTTATTTACCTCTACTTGTTTTTGCGCTAACAATTCAAATAAGGCATAACCCTGTTTTTCTTCTTGTATCTCTATTTCATATTCATTATCTTTTTCCCATAATATTTTTAAATTTATCGACTCTATATCCTCTTTTACATCTTGATTTGTAGAAAGATAAATTTTATTAGCATTATAAGTATCTTTAATCTGTTTTAAATTTCCCTGTAATACCGTCTTTCCTCTATTTAAGATTAGAATATCTTTACAAAATTCTTCTACTACACTCATTTGATGAGCAGAAAAAATAATATATTTCCCATCTTGTACTAGTTCTACAATTGCATTTCTTAATATTTCTGTATTTACTGGATCTAAACCGCTAAACGGTTCATCTAATACAACTAGTTCTGGATTATGTACAACTGCTGTAATAAATTGTACTTTCTGCTGATTTCCTTTTGATAATTTTTCTGCTGTCATTCCTGTATATTCTTCCAATTCTAATTTTTTCATCCAATAACTAATTGCTTTTCTCGCTTCTGGTTCTTTCATTCCTTTTAGTTTTGCAAAATATAGCAATTGTGTAATAATATCTACTTTAGGATATAATCCTCTTTCTTCTGGTAAATAACCAAAATTAACATGTTTTCTTTCTACTTCTCTTCCATTCCATGTAATTTCACCACTATCTTTCTTTAAAATGCCTAATAGCATTCTAATGGTGGTAGTTTTTCCAGCACCATTGGTTCCTAAAAGACCAAATACGCCTGGTTTATCCATGCTAAAGCTAATATTATCTACTACTTTTTTATCGCCATAGCTTTTGCTTACATTTTTTATTAACAAGCCCATTTTTTCTTATTCTCCCTTCTATTTTTCTCGGTTTTTATTATAGCATCTGCACCTATTCTATACAATAGTTTTTCCTTAAAATTTTATAAAAGGGTTACGTAAAAAAAGACATACGTCTTTTGGATAACGTATGCCTTTTTTATTAATCTACAATTTGTTTCATACAACCATATACTAAATTTACCCATGTAGAAGAACTTGGACAGAACTTTTTCTTTACTGCTGATAATGTTTTTCCAGAGTAATAAGAACCTCCTGGTGTTAAGTATTTATTATGCAATAATTTAGCTGCTGCTTCTAACCCTTCTGCTGGTGAACTATATTGTATCAATTTTCCTTTAGACATCATGCTAATATAGTTGCATTTGCTTCTATGTCCTGATGAAATTTTCCAACCTGATTCTGCTGCAATTAATCCACAAAAGAACACCTCATTAATTTGGTATTTTTCACATAGGTCATAGATAGTATCGCTATGATTGTAAAAGAAGTCTGTTGTATCTGGTTTTAAATTTTTCATTAATGTTTTAAAATCTTCTTTAGAAACGCCACATCTTACAGTTAAATCCATATTTTTAGAAATAGTAATTTCGTCAATAGATTTATAGATTGTTTTTGGTTCTTCTACTATTTCTTGCTCTGTGGTCTCTGCTGTTTGTTCTTCTTCCACATTTTCCTGCGTTTTACTTTCTTCTATACTAGTTCTTCCTTCTGATGATCTCGTTGTTAACTCTACATTTCTTTGATAACTTGCATCCCCTACTACGATTTCTTCTTGTGTATTTTCTGCTTCATTTTCTTCTTGTATTTGTGCTGTCTGCTCCTCTGTTTTTACAACTTGAACAAATTGTGAGCTAGTGCCTACAATCATAAAAAGTAATACGATAACAATACTTTCTTTGATTTTCAGCGCACATTTACTATCTTTTTTCATTTTTAATTCTACATCCCTTCTGGCGGCCTTTTGCACGCCACGTTTTCTATTATACCATAGCTTTACATTTCTGTCAAATTTGGGATGTTTTTACTCCTCTTTTGTGGTATTAATCTTCAATAATTTCATAATCTCTACCACAACTAATGGTATAAATACCAAGATAACAATTTCTATGATATTAGCTGTTGGTAGTACTGGTATACTAAATAGATTTCTTAACCCTGGTATTAATAAAATAACAAACATTAATGCCGCTGAAATGGCTATAGCTAATAATAGTTGTTTATTTTGGAAGATACCTGTTTTAAAGACAGATTTTTTATTGTTACGTATATTAAATACATGTACTAATTCTGAAAGCGCCAATACAACGAATGCCATGGTTTGCCCTATTTCCACTCTTACTTCTTCTGGTGTTAATCCTTCTATTACTGGTAAGTCTTGTTCTGGTGTTGCAAGTCCTATAATAAAAGCAGCTAAAGTGATTAATCCTATCATAATACCTTGGTATAAAACTCTCCATGTCATTCCTTTTGTAAATACACCTTTTTTACTATCTACTGGCTTTCGATTCATTACATCTTTCTCTGCTGGGTCTACGGCCAATGCCAAAGCTGGAAGAGAATCTGTTACTAAATTAATCCACAATATATGAATTGGTAAAAGTGGTACAATTAAATTTACATCAATGTGGAAGGTACTAGCTAGCCATGGTGTAATTAAAATAGCAATAAACAATACTACAATTTCTCCTATGTTGCTAGATAATAAAAATTGTATTGCTTTTAAAATATTATCATAAATACGTCTTCCTTCTTCTACTGCAGATACTACCGTTGCGAAATTATCATCTGTTAAGATAACATCTGCTGCTTCTTTTGCTACATCTGTTCCCACTATTCCCATAGCACAACCAATATCTGCTGTTTTAAGTGCTGGTGCATCATTTACTCCATCACCAGTCATAGCTACAATTTCTCCTTGTTTTTGCCATGCCTTTACTATCCTTACTTTATGTTCTGGCGATACTCTTGCATATACACTGTAGTTACGAACGTTCTTCTCCAATTCTTCTTGCGACATTTCCTCTAGCTCACTACCTGTAATTGCCTCTGACTCATTTTCTAAAATTCCTAATTCTTTTGCAATAGCTGCTGCTGTAATTTTGTGGTCTCCTGTAATCATTACTGTTTTAATACCTGCTGTTTTACATTTTTCTACTGCTACTTTTGCCTCTTCTCTTGGTGGATCAATCATTCCTACCATTCCTATAAAAGTAAGATGACTTTCTAAGTTTTCTCTTTCTTCTTTAGAAGGAATATGGTCTATATCCTTATATGCCATAGCAAGCACTCTTAGTGCTTCTTTTGCCATAGTTTCATTATTATTTCTTATGATTTGTTTATATTCTTCTAAATTATTTTTTATTTCGCCATTTACTACATAATTATCACAACATGCTAAAAGCTCGTCCACTCCACCTTTTGTATAAACTCTATATTGGTTTTCACCTATTTGATTTACTGTTGTCATTAATTTTCTATCCGAATCAAATGGTATTTCTTCTACTCTTGAAAATTCTTGTAGTACTTCTACTGGATAATCTAATACCATTCCCATATCTACTAATGCTGTTTCTGTTGGATCTCCTGTTAAAGTGTGGTCAGCTGCTACTTTTGTATCGTTGCAAAGCATACTAGCATGTACTAGTTTTTCTAATTCCGCATTTTTTGTGTTTTTTGCCTCTTCTATATTTTGCATTTGATTATTATAAAATAGTTTTTGTACTGTCATTTTATTCTGTGTTAAAGTTCCTGTTTTATCAGAACAAATAACTGTGGCACTTCCTAAAGTTTCTACTGCTGGAAGTTTTTTTACAATGGCATTTTTCTTTACCATTCTTTGTACTCCAATGGCTAACACTATCGTAGAAACTGCAGCTAGTCCTTCTGGAATAGCTGCTACTGCTAAACTAACTGCTGTCATGAACATATCTATTGGGTCTTTTCCAATACCAATACCCACAATAAAAATGATAATACAAATGACAATTGCCACGATTCCCAATGTTTTTCCTAATTTGTTTAGTTTTACTTGTAATGGTGTTTCTGTATCAATGGTATCATTAATAATGCCTGCAATTTTTCCTACCTCTGTATTCATTCCTGTTTCTACAACAATACCTTTTCCCCTACCATACGTAATTAAGCTAGAAGAAAATAGCATATTTGTTCTATCTCCAATGCCTACTTTTTCTTCTTCTATTGTTTGCGTGTCTTTTTCTACTGGAACAGACTCCCCTGTTAAAGATGCTTCCTGTGCTTTTAAATTTGCTACTTCTGTTAATCTAATATCTGCTGCTACGTAATCTCCTGTTTCTAATACTACTACATCGCCTGGTACTAATTCTTTTGCTGGCACTACTTTTAAATTACCTTCTCTTATTACCTTGGCAGCATGACTACTTAATTTTTGAAGAGCCTCTAACGATTTTTCTGCTTTATTTTCTTGTGCTACACCAATAATGGCATTTACCACTACTACAATTAAAATAATAATGGTATCTGTAATTCCTTCGCCTTCAATTACTCCTACAATACCGGAAATAATAGCAGCGACAATTAGAACAATAATCATAAAGTCTTTAAACTGTTCTAAAAATTTGACAAATAAACTTTTTTTCTTTTTTTCTTTTAATTCATTACTACCATATTTTTTTCTTTTTTCTAATACTTGTTCTTCTGTCAAACCCTTTATTTCGTCTGTTTCTAATTGCTTTCTTGTTTCTGCTACACTTTTATGAAACCACTTTTCTTCCATTTGTTTTCTCCTCTCTTTTTATTATTATGTACAAAAATAAGACTTTTAAAGAAATTTTTTACATTTTTTCATGCAACTCCTTTCTTTAAAAGTCTTGCTTCCTTTTTAAAAAAGTTTACTAACCAGATTTTTCCTCGCGTATGTTGATTAGTAATTGATAAGCTACTCCCTTTTAAATTTTTTATTTTATTATATTTTTGAATTTTATCATTCTAGTTTCTTTTTATCAATATTTTTTTGAATTTTTTTCAAAAAATAGTTGACAAAGTATAAAAAAATTTGTATAATAAAAATCGTTCCAAACAGAATTACATTTGCAGGTGTAGTTCAATGGTAGAATTCCAGCCTTCCAAGCTGGCTATGCGGGTTCGATTCCCGCTACCTGCTCCAAAG
>CALXAQ010000016.1 GCA_944386335.1 uncultured Clostridia bacterium
ATCAATTATTAGTTGAAAAGGATGGATTTGATACAGACGAAACTATTATTGTACTTGTTGAAACCAATCGACCAGAAATGCTAGATAAAGCACTTTTAAGACCAGGTAGATTTGATAGACAAATTACAATTCCAGTACCAGACTTAAGAGGTAGAGAACAAATTTTAAAAATACATGCAAAGGGAAAGAAATTTGCAAAAAATATAGATTTAAAAAATATTGCAGAAGATACAGCAGGATTTACAGGAGCAGAACTTGCGAATATTTTAAATGAATCCGCTATTATTGCAACAACAAGAGAACATCAAGAAATACAAGAAGTAGATTTAGAAGAAGCAGTAAAGAAAGTAACAGTTGGTCTTCAAAAAACAAGTAGAGTGATATCAGATAAAGATAAAAAATTAACTGCATATCATGAAGCAGGACATGCTATTGTTAGTAGATATTTAGAAACACAAGAACCAGTAAAAGAAATATCTATCATACCAAGAGGAGTAGCTGGTGGTTATACTATGTACAAAACAAATGAAGATAAAAATTATATTTCTAAAACAGAAATGCTAGAACGATTAGTAGTATTATTAGGTGGACGAGCAGCAGAAAAAATAGCATTAAATGATATTTCTACAGGGGCTAGTAACGATATAGAAGTAGCAACCAAAATAGCAAAAGATATGGTAACAGTTTATGGAATGAGTGACGTAGTAGGAACCATATTTATTAATGTAGAAAAAGAACCATATGAATTAGAATTATTAGGAGATAAATTTAGTAATGCAATAGGAGCAGAAGTAAAATTGCTATTAGATGAAGCTTATCAAAAAGCACAAAGCATTTTGAAAGAGCATATGGATAAATTACAAGCCATAGCAGAAGAACTACTAAGAAAAGAAGTATTAACAGCAGAGGATTTTGAAAAGTTTTTTGAACTTTAGGTGCAATTTAGGGACGTTCCTTAAATTGCAATATTATGTTATTGTACTGATTTTATTAGTAGGTGTAACTATAAAAAGATTGGATAATAGAACAAACAAATAGTATTTTATAAATCGTCCATATAAATCAGAATAAAAATTTTTCTATACCAAAAAAGAATTGCAATTTAAGGAACGTCCCTAAATTGCAATTCTTTTGCCATTTAAATAGTCTAAAGGGCCACTAGGAGAGGTAAAACGAAAAATGAGGCAATAACTACATAAATCCTGTGTTTTTTTACCAAATTTTTTGTTAATAGAATGATTTCCATATTTTTCGTCACCTAAGATAGGAAATCCAATATGTGCCATATGTGCTCTAATTTGATGAGTGCGGCCAGTCTCTATAGAAATATCTAATAAGGATGTGTTTTGTTTTTTATTTTCTTCTAATACAATATAAGAAGTAATAATTGGCCTATATCCTTTTTTCGCTGTATTGGAAATATATACTATTGATTTTTTGGCGTCTTTAAACAAATAAGCATGTAGAGTATCCTGTTTTTTAGGTAAAATTCCGTAAATTCTTGCTAAGTAATGTTTTTCGATCTCATGTTGTTTAAACTTTGTTTTTAAAATAGAAAGGCTATCAGTATTTTTAGCAAACAAAACCAATCCAGTAGTGTTTCTATCAATCCTATGGCAAGGTTCTAAAAAAGGATAAGATAATTTAGATTGCAAATAAGAAGTTATAGAATTTTTTCCTACTACTTCTATTCCAACAGGTTTACTAACTGCTAAAATATTATCGTCTTCATAAATTGTTTTAATTTCTTGCAAAAAAGGATACAATAATTCGTCAGAGATATAAACTTGTAAAGTATCTCCTGTATGTAAGATAATATTTTCGTTTATTTTTTTCTTATTTACACGGATATCTTTCTGGCGTAGAGCTCTATAAAAAACACCAGAACTCATAAACGGAAATAAATCACTTAAAAAATTATGTAACTTTTTTTGGTTATGTTTTTCATCTACTACTAAATTTTTCATATACCTATTATAAAAGATAAAATTTAAAAAATCAATTGCATTTTTAAAATAGATGTGGTAGAATACTAAATGTTAATTATTTATAATTCTTGAATTTTAGGTAAATCTATATTTTACTTGAAAAATAAAAATTGTTTGCGAATTGTAGAAGTCTTAAATATATAAGAAGGGATGGGATAAAAGATGGAAATTGTAAAATATGTATTATTAGGAATATATGTTATTGTTTGTATTGCTTTAATTATTGTAGCCACGATACAAACAAAAGATAAAGGTGGTGCATCTGAAACAATTATGGGCTCTTCTACCAATAATTTCTATGAAAAAAATAAAGGAAGGACAAGAGAAGGAAAACTAAAAAGAATGACAGTAATGTTAGGTATTGCTTTTGTACTTTTATCAATAGTAGTAGGAATTTTGTATGCAATTTAAATAGAAGGATAAAATAAGGATGTGGCAAGAATGGGCTACATCTTTTTATTTTAAAATAAATATAGGAGTAAATATGGAAGAAAGAGAAAAATTAATTTTAGATTTTATGAAAGACAAACAATATGTCCCTATGAAGGCAAAAGAAATGGCAAGTATTTTAGAAGTACCAAAAGAAGATTACAGGGAATTCACTTTATTGCTTGCTAAATTAGAGAAAGAGTACTTCATACAAAAAAGTAGAAAAGGGAAATATAGCCTTATAGAAGAGGAAAGGTTTCAAAAAGGTATTTTCCATGCTAATGAAAAGGGATTTGGGTTTGTACAAATAAAGGATAAAGAAGAAATATATATTGCAAAAAATCGAACGAATGGAGCTCTTAATGAAGATGAAGTATTAGTAGAAATTTTAAAAGAAAGTGAAAATAAAAATAGGGAAGGAAAAGTAGTTTCCATATTAAAACATGCCAGAACAACGTTAGTAGGAACTTTTCAAAATCATAAAACTTTTGGTTTTGTAGTACCTGATGATAGAAAATTTGGTACGGATATTTATATTCCTAAAAAATATTTTCTTGGTGCACACACTAATGATAAAGTAGTAGTGCAATTAACACAATTTGGGGAAAAAGGAAAATCAGCAGAAGGGAAAATAATAGAAGTCTTGGGAAAAGTGGATGAGACAGGAGTAGACATGCTTTCTTTAGTAAAAGAATATAGTCTTCCTTATGAGTTTCCTAAGCCTGTATTAGAGGAAGCAAAATCTATAAAAGAACATATTCTTAAAAAAGAAATTCCCCATCGATTGGATTTAAGAAATAAAGAGATATTTACAATAGATGGAGAAGATGCAAAAGATTTAGATGATGCTGTTTTCGTGGAAGAACTAGAAAATGGAAATTATCGCTTGGGAGTATGCATTGCAGATGTTAGCTACTATGTAAAAGAAAATTCTAAACTAGATAAAGAAGCTTTCTTGAGAGGAACTAGTGTATATATGCTAGATAGAGTAATACCTATGCTTCCAAAAGAACTTTCTAATGGTGTGTGCAGTTTAAATGCAGGGAAAGACAGATTAGCCTTAAGTGTAATTATGGAAATAGATAAACAAGGTAAAGTAGTTTCTTCCAATATACAAAAGGCGATTATTTGTGTTACAAAAAGGATGAGTTATCATGAAGTCTCTGTTTTATTAGATAGTATTGAGGGAAAGAAAATTGCTGAAGAACAGAAAAAAATTGTAGAAGATAACAAAAATTATCTTGCACATTTTGAAAGAATGGCAAAATGTGCGAAAATACTAAAGATAAGAAGAGAAAAACAAGGAAGTTTAAATTTAGAAATCCCAGAAAGTAAGTTACTATTGGACGAAAATGGCTATGTGCTAGATATAAAACCATATGAAATTACCTTCGCCAATGAAATCATAGAACAATTTATGCTAACAGCTAATGAAACTGTGGCAGAACAATTCTATTGGTTAGAAGCTCCTTTTATCTACAGAGTGCATGAAGAACCAGACGAAAACAAAATAAAAGAACTAAATGCTTTTTTATATAATTTGGGTTATCATGTAAAAACTTCTAAGGATAATATTCATCCTAAAGCTTTTGCAGAAGTATTAGTTAGAATAAAAGGAAAAGAGGAGGAACAGGTAATTTCTCATTTTATTTTGCATACTTTAAAAGTAGCAAGATATGAAAGTGAAAATAAAGGACATTTTGGTATTGCAAGTAAATGCTATTGTCATTTTACTTCTCCTATTCGTAGATATCCAGATCTATTTATTCATAGAATCATTTCTCATTATATAGATAAGGACTATTCTGTAGAAGAAGATTGGAAAGAAAAAGAACAAGCTTTAGCTATTAAGGCAGCAGAGCAATCTTCAGAGCGTGAAAAGGTGGCAAAAGAAGTAGAACGAGAAAGCATAGATATGAAAATGGCAGAATATATGGAAGGGAAAATAGGAGAAAATTACGAGGGAATTGTTTCTTCTATTACCTCTTTTGGCATGTTTGTGGAATTAGGAAATACCGTAGAGGGCTTAATTCGCTTTTAACATATGGGAGAAGATTACTTCTTCTATGACGAAAACAGAAAAATGTTAATAGGGGAAAGAACAAAGAAAACATACCATATAGGAGATAAAGTAAGCGTTCGAGTAATTGATGCTAGCAAAGAATTAAGGAGAATAGATTTTGAATTAGTGGAAGATAAAACAAATTGAAGATAAATCCTCTATAGAGGATGAATAAAGTAAAAGAGCATAATAAATAAA
>CALXAQ010000017.1 GCA_944386335.1 uncultured Clostridia bacterium
ACAAATCCATCTACGAATACAGCTACCCCTACCAATACACCAGCAGCTAATACAACTACCAATACACAAACAAATATAGCAGCACCAATTACCAATACAGCAGGAAGTACTTATACGAACAACACAGGAAATACAAATACATTGCCACAAACAGGTGATGCAAGTGATTATGCTATCTTTCTATTAATAGCAATTTCTATTGTAATAGCAGTGTATGCCTATAAAAAGGTAAGAGATTATAATATAAAATAAAATAGAAAACATGAACATGAACTTTAAGGAAGGTCCCTAAAGTTCATGTTTTTGTAATCTGGGAAAATTCCTTGCAATCCAGGTGCAATTTATGGACACTCTTTAAATTGCAGCTTTTGCCTGAATAATGGTACGAGAACCTTTTAAGTTGTTACAAGTAATTAAAGTGACTTGTTTTTTTCCATTAGTCTCTTGAGATAAACAGCTAGTGTTAGAAGCTTCCACTTCGAATTTATTAAAAATGGTATAAGAAATTGCATTTCCACTCAAATCATATAGTTTAATTTCATCTTCTAAATCTAAAAGATAAGTTTTCCCAAATAAAGTCCCATTGGCATTGTTGTGTCCAGCAATACAAAGATGTCCTATTTCGTTGGGCATAGGGCCTGCAAAACGGCAAGGAGAAATTTTTAGCAATTCATCTGTTGTAGTAGATAAAATAGGATAAGTTAGTTTAATAGCAGGAATTTCAATAATGCCTATCACAAAAGGTTCAGAAGAGGAAAGAGAGTTTTCTAATTTTTGGGCAGAACTGTTTTCAGAAACTTGATTTACATATAACGTACTCAGCTGAAAACTCTGCAAATAAGATTGAGATAGCTTTTCATTTTGAGAAGATTGGAAACTAGAGTAAAGATAAAAAATAATGAGAAGGATACATAGTAAAACAGAAAAAGCAAATACTAACAAAAAATGTTTCTTCTTTTTTAAATTAGATTTATGCAACAAAATATGATTCATTTTTACTTTTTTCTCCTTTTTTCTTAGTATGAGCGAAACATAGAAATTTATGCAATGCAATTGAACTTTAAGAAAGGTCCCTAAAGTTCAAAGAAAATTAAAAATTTCTTAAGAAAGTGTTTCTTTTTCTATGAGTTATGTGATAGAATAAGGGCATAAAATAAAAAAGGAGTGATTGAAAAAGTGCCAGAAACAAAATATAAACGTATTTTACTAAAACTAAGCGGAGAAGCATTGGCAGGAGAGAAAAAAACAGGCGTGGATGCAGAGGTTTTAGGAAAAATATGTGACCAAGTAAAAAATGTTGTAGAGCTTGGTGTGGAAGTGGCAATTGTAGTAGGTGGAGGTAACTTTTGGAGAGGCAGATATGGTCATCAAATGGAGAGAACAACTTCTGATTATATGGGAATGCTTGCTACAGCAATGAATGGTTTAGCTTTGCAAGACGCTCTAGAATCTAGAGGAATTATGACAAGGTTGCAAACGGCTATTGAAATGAGAGAAGTAGCAGAGCCATACATTAGAAGAAAAGCCACAAAACATTTAGAAAAAGGAAGAGTTGTTATTTTTTCTTGTGGTACAGGAAACCCATATTTTACAACAGATACTGCTGCAGCTTTAAGAGCAGCAGAAATCGATGCGCAGGTCATTTTGCTTGCGAAAACAATTGATGGAGTGTATAGTGCTGATCCAAAAATAGATAAAAATGCAATAAAATATGATACAATTACTTATTTAGATATTTTAAATCAAGATTTAAAAGTAATGGATGCAACAGCAACTTCTCTATGCATGGACAATCATATTCCACTTATTGTGTTTGGAATTGATAAACCAGAAAATATGGTAAGGATAGTTAAAGGAGAAAAAATTGGAACAATTGTTAATTAAGCCAAACGTAAATGGCATAAATTATAATAAAGAAGGAGAGAAAAGAACATGGATTATCAAAATATAGAAGAAAGAATGAAAAAAACAATTAGCGTATTTGAAGAAAATTTGGCAGAAATAAGAGCAGGTAGAGCAAACCCTGCTATCTTAAACAAAATTACAATAGACTATTATGGAACACAAACTCCAATTAATCAGGTAGCTGGTATTTCTGTACCAGAAGCAAGATTAATTGTGATTCAACCATGGGATATGAATGCTTTAAAAGAAATAGAAAGAGCCATACTTGCTTCTGATATTGGAATTACACCAAATAATGATGGAAAAGTCATTCGTCTAAATTTCCCAGAATTAAATGAAGAAAGAAGAAAAGAAATTGTAAAAGATATTAGAAAAATGGCAGAAGAAGCAAAAGTAGCAGTAAGAGCCGTTAGAAGAGATGGACTAGATGAATTCAAAGCAAAGCAAAAAAATGCAGAAATTACAGAAGATGATTTGAAAGTAGCAGAGGATCAAATTCAAAAATTAACAGATAAATATGTGGAAGAAATTGATAAAAAGATGGAAACAAAAGAAAAAGAAATTATGACAGTTTAGTACAAAGACATCTAGAAAGCAGGAAGGGAGAAAAAAATGGAAACAAAAAATATGCCAAAACATATTGCCATTATTATGGATGGTAATAGAAGATGGGCAAAAGCAAAAGGGCTAGATGCAAAGCAAGGACATAAAGAAGGGGCGAAAACTTTAGAAAAAATTGTTCGCTATGCCAATAAAATAGGACTTCCATACATCACAACCTATGCTTTTTCTACAGAAAACTGGAAGAGGACAGAGGAAGAAGTAGGAGCACTTATATTACTTTTGCAAACCTATTTAGATGACTATAGTAAAAGGGCAGATACAGAAAACATAAAAGTAAATATAATTGGAAATATAGAGGCACTCTCTGCTGGTATGCAAAAAAGTATGAGGAATTGTATGGAAAGAACCAAAAACAATACGGGAGTTACCTTTAATATCGCTATTAATTATGGAGGAAGAGAGGAACTATTAAAGGCAACCAAAGAGATAGCAAAAGAGGTAAAAGAAGGCAGCTTAAGTTTAGAAGAGATTACAGAAGAGACAATAGAAAATCATTTATACACAGCAGGACAGCCAGACCCAGATTTACTTATCCGTACAAGTGGAGAGTTAAGAACAAGTAATTTCTTGCCATGGCAATTGGTTTATACAGAATTTATTTTTATGGATAAATATTGGCCAGATTTTACAGAGCAAGATTTAGACGAGGCCATTCGAATATATCAAAATAGAACAAGAAAATTTGGAGCAAATTAAGAGGAGAAAATAACATGAATTGGAAAAGAATATCTTCAGCATTATTAGGTTTTCCTGTAGTGCTAGTTATATTACTAATTAGAAATAAATATATTGTAGATATCTGCTTAGCATTTATTGCATACCTAAGTATGAATGAATATTTTAATGCAGTTTCTAAAATCAGTAATCCAGTAAGATGGGTAGGATATGTTAGTTGTGCAGCTATTGCACTAATTCATTTAGTACCTATGGAATATTTAAGATTGGTAGTTACCATATTACCAGCAACTCTATTTTTAATATTGTTTGCGCAAGTAATTGCAACAGATATGAAAACAAGCTTTAAAGATATTTGTTATACTTTTTTTGGTATCATCTATATTGTATTTTTCATGATGTTTATTGCGTTTATTTCTGGAATGCCAGATGGAGGAATTTTAATATGGTATGCCATTATTGCTGCATGGGGAACAGATATTTTTGCGTTTTTTGTTGGCAAAGCCATAGGTAAGCATAAGTTTAGTAAAGTAAGTCCTAAAAAATCTGTAGAAGGATGTATAGGAGGAACAATAGGAGGAGTTTTATTATGCCTATTATATACCTTTGTGGTAAATACTTATTTTGGCATGAATTATTCTTACCTTATCATGACAGGTATAGGCTTAGTGCTAAGTTTGATAGGACAAATAGGAGATTTTGCTGCATCTAGCATTAAGAGATTTGTAGATATCAAAGATTATAGCAATTTAATACCAGGACATGGTGGAATGCTAGATAGAATTGATAGTTTACTATTTTTAGCACCATTTGCCTATTTCTTATTTACACTTTTATAAGGAAAAAGGAGGAAAAATTTGACAGCATTTATCATTACGGCATTAAAAATTATATTTTTATTAGGTTTTTTAATTACCATCCATGAATTAGGTCATTTTTTAGTGGCAAAGCTTTGCAAAGTGAAAGTAAATGAATTTGCTATAGGTTTTGGACCTAAAATTTGGCAAAAACAAGGAAAAGTAACCAAATATACTTTAAGGCTAATTCCTCTTGGTGGTTATAATAGTATGGAGGGAGAAGAACAATATTCCGAAGAAGAAGGTTCTTTTAGCAAAGCAAGTATTCCGAAAAGAATAGCGATTGTGCTTGCTGGTGGAATGGTGAATATTCTATTTGGTATTGTAACCTATTTTATTTTAATGGCTTGTGTAGGTAATAATACTTCCCTTGTGGTAGATAGTACAATGGAGAATTATGCAGCACAAACAGCTGGTGTGCAAGCAGGAGATGAAATTATAAAGGTAAATGGGAAAAACGTTCATTTAAAGACAGATTTAGATGAAATATTAGAACAGAATAATGGAGAAGAAATGACATTAACCGTAAAAAGAGGCGAAGAAATACAAGAAATCACATTAACGCCTACGGCAGTAGATGCCAAAAGTACAGGAATCTATTTACGAGGAACAGAGGCAGAAGGAGAAGCATCTACTAAGATTTTAATGATTGAAGTTGGTAGCAGTGCAGAAAAGGCAGGTTTAAAAGAAAATGATGAAATCATAAAAATAAATGGGGCAGAAGTAAAAAATCAAGAGGAAATTATAGGAGCTATTACCAATAGTGAGCTTGAGACGATAGAATTTACTGTGCAAAGAGGAAACGAAACTTTAGATATTTCTTTAACGCCAGATACAACACCAGTTTATTATTTAGGTATTTATTTTAAAATGGCAGAAAATAATCTAGGAAACAATTTATATTATGCCTTTTATCAAACGGGAGATTTTAGCTTTTCTATTATAGATAATCTAAAAATGTTGGTAACGGGTCAAGTAAGAGCAAATCAGTTAATGGGACCAGTTGGAATCTCAGAGGTAGTAGCGCAGACTACTGGAATAGAAGATTTTGTTTATTTATTAGCACTTATCTCTTTATCTTTAGGTGTAACCAACCTTCTACCAATTCCAGCATTAGATGGAGGACGAATTGTACTATTGTTAATAGAAGCCATTCGTAGAAAACGACTTAGCGAAAAAACAGAAATGAATATACAATTAATCGGTTTTGCATTTTTAATAACACTATCGATTTATGTGGCATATAATGATATTTTGAGGATTTTATAAAAACATTGCAAAAATTATGTAAATGTGTTAGAATATATACTGCAAATCCTTTAATCCTATTTTGCACCACAGGATTAAAGACAACCCGAGGAAAACGAAATGTTTTAAGGAGGAAATGTTATGAAGTTGTTTCACAAAGAAAGAGGGAAAGAAGTAGTATATGTTCAGATGCAAGACATAATGTATCTTATGCATGAACTGGACATTGGAATACCTGCATCTATTGTTAGCAAACTATTTGGAGGCGGAACTGTTATTGTAACAGATGAAAATCGGTTTGAATTTGTAAAATTTAGCAATGAAAAAGAGGTAAAGTATTTTAAAGATTTGGACTTTATCTTGGATTACAGAGAATATAAAGACTTAACCGATGAACAGCTGGATAAAAAATGGCGGGAACTTGCAGATAAGCTAAATGGAATTGCAGAAAAATGGAACGGGATGTCCATTGACGAAAGGAAAAAGAATGCTGAACTTTATACAGAGTATCAGAAGATAGACTATATGTTAAAATTCTTAAAGGAAGTGTATGATGTTAAGCATGGGGCAAGAGTTATGCCCTTCCCAAATTTTATAAAGTGAAATAAAGAAAATGGCTCTGCTAATAGCAGGGCTTATTTTCTTTTAAAAATTTCTTGTCATTTAAAAGCAAATATAGTACAATAAGTTCTAGAATGAGGGGGCAAAAACAAATGAGTGAAACAACAAAGAAAACATTGAAGGAAATTTTTAAAGACTATAACTCTAATAGTTTCGTACTGAACAATGCCACTATTCAAAGTATTAATTTATATAAAAAAACGAATACATTAGAACTAGTATTACTTTCCGATAAAATAATTCCTGTAAAAGATATTGCAGGTTTTGAAAAATACTTAGAGACTCGTTTTGCTATTACAACTGTAGAAATAAAAGTAAAAGTGCAAGAGGAACAAGAAATGTCGGAAGAGCAAAATAGTTGTGAGTCTGCAGGAGGAGCAGGTTATATAGAAAAAATGATATCTGACCAATGGCTAGATATTATAGCCTATATGGCACAAAAGCACCCTATGACAAGAGCTTTTTTGCAAGGAAGCACCATTGCTATTGATGGGAAAAGCATGAATGTGTTTTTGTCTTTAAAAGGAAAAGAATTTTTAACTGCCAAAAAGTTTGATGCTATCTTGCAAAAAGTGTTACGAGATATTTTTGGAAAAACATATCAAGTAAGCTATATTGAAAATATATCGGATGAAATATTGCAAAAGAGACAAGAAGAACAGCAAAGAATGCAAGAAGAAATGATTTTGCAGGTAGAGAAAGAAACCATGGAAGCAGTAGCAGAGAAACACAAAGAAAAACTAGAGAAAAAGGCATTGGTAAAGGAAACTTCAGTACCTGCTGAACCTATAGCTGCAGAACCAAAAGTAGAGGAGGCAGAAGAAGTAACTCCTCTAATATTAGGAAGAAACCCAAATATCAAAGAAAACTTAGTAAAAGTAGCAGATCTTTCCGTAGATTCTGGAAAAATTGCGCTAGAGGGAGAAGTCATTCATACAGATAGTAGAGAATTAAAAAACGGAAAACATTTGCTTATGTTTGATGTATATGATGGTAGTAGTACCATTACTTGTAAGGCTTTTGTAGAGGCAGATAAAGCAAAGACGGTAATGGGAAGAATACAAGGAGCAAAAGGAATTAAAATTTCTGGAACTGCGCAATTTGACCCTTTTGCTAAAGAACTTGGTGTAATTGCTAATGTCATTTTAGAAACAGCAGGCAGAAAAAAGGAAGCTCGTATGGATAATAGCAAAGTAAAGAGAGTGGAACTTCATATGCATACACAAATGAGCCAAATGGATGCCGTAACACCTGTGAAAGATTTAATCAAACGAGCTATGAAATGGGGAATGAAATCCATTGCTATTACAGACCATGGAGTAGTACAAGCTTTTCCAGATGCCCACAAAATGCTTGGCTTTGATAATCCAGATATGAAAGTAATCTATGGTGTGGAAGCTTATTTGGTGCCAGACCAAACCAGTATAGTATCTACTCCTAGAGGACAAGATTTACATACTACCTATTGTGTGCTAGATTTAGAAACAACAGGACTTTCTTTCCGTACAGAGAAAATTACAGAAGTAGGAATTATGAAAGTAAAAGATGGAGAAGTGATTGATGAATTTGAATGTTTTGTCAATCCAGAAAAACCAATTCCGCAAAAAGTAGTAGAAGTAACCAATATTACAGATGATATGGTAAAAGATGCTGAAACGATTGATAAAGTAATGCCTAAAATTTTAGAATTTGTGGGAGATAGTGTTTTAGTAGCACACAATGCAGATTTTGATATAGGATTTTTAAAATATAATGCAAAACAATTAGGACTATCTTTAGAAAATACTTATATAGATACACTTCGTTTAGCCAAAAGCTTATTCCCAGAATATAAAAAATATAAATTAGGAATGATTGCAGAAAATTTAGGTATTACGGTAGAAGTAGCACACCGTGCCTTAGATGATGTAGATACTACAGTAAAAGTATTTCGCAAAATGCTAGAAATGCTAGAAGAAAAAGGAGTAAAAACCATAGATGATATTGATAAAATAGAGCAAGGTAAGGCAGATTATAAAAAGCTTCCAAGCTATCATGCTATTATTTTAGCAAAAGAGAATGAAGGAATAAAAAATTTATATAAATAAGTTTCTATTTCTCATTTACAGTATTTTTATAAAAAGCTACGTATTTTAAAATCCATCTACAAAAAATATTCGGAAGGATTGATTTTAGGAAGTGCTTGTGAAGCAGGAGAACTATATCGTGCCATTGTGGCTGGAAAAGATGACGAAGAAATAGAAGAAATTGCAAAAGATTATGATTATTTGGAAATTCAACCAAATGGAAATAATATGTTTATGGTCAGAAATGGCACTGTTCCAGATGTAAAAGCATTAGAAGACATTAATAAGAAAATTGTAGTTTTAGGAGAAAAACTAGGAAAATTAGTAGTAGCTACTTGTGACGTGCATTTTATGGACCCACAAGATGAAATTTATAGAAGAATTTTAATGGCAGGGCAAGGATTTGACGATGCAGACGAACAAGCACCTTTATACTTAAGAACAACAGAAGAAATGCTAAAAGAGTTTGAATATTTAGGAGAAGAAAAGGCTTATGAAGTGGTAGTAGAAAATACCAATAAAATAGCTGATATGTGCGAAAGAATTAGCCCAATCTCACCAGAAAAATGTCCGCCACACATTGACCATTGCGAAGAAACCATTAAAGAAATTGCCTATAGTAAAGCACATGAATTATATGGAGACCCACTTCCAGAAATTGTACAATCCAGACTAGATAAGGAACTAGAATCTATTATAAAAAATGGATTCTCCGTTATGTATATTATTGC
>CALXAQ010000018.1 GCA_944386335.1 uncultured Clostridia bacterium
AAAATAAAGGAAAATTTATTTGTAACAGGATTGACATATATCAAAATAAATGGTAAAATTTTCCATAGAAAAAAGAAAGATTAGGGGGCTAAAAAATGAGTGTTCCACAAACAAAAATCACAAAATTTTGTAGTTTTTATGTAAGCGATTGGCATATGGTTACCATGTTACTTCCTTACATAAATAAGAAAATGAATGAACAAACAAAAATAGTCACAATTTTAGAAAAAGGAATAGAACAAAATATAAAAACATTAGTAAATAAATTAAATTTGAAAAATAAAGAAAAAATATTGCATTTAGATTGGACAAGTTGTAATGGAAAAAAATATACGACAATTAGTAAAAAAATAGAAAATGTGGGAAAAGGAGATATTTTAATTATAGTAAATGGAGAGAAAAATTTTATTGATAAAGTAAATGTACATATACAAACTTATTTAGTAAAGAAAAAAGAAACAACAGCAGAAATAAAAATAGTAGATTGTTATGATGTGATAGAATTTAATGATAGTATTCAAGAAATTTTAGAAGAACATGACAAAATACTAAATACTTCAGGAGAAAAAGAAATCGAAGAAGTTTTCGAAGGATTCAAAAGAACATCAAAAGAAATGAAACAAGAAAAAATAAGTTGATAGAAAAGTTAACAGTTACAAGCAGGTTTGAGATTAGTAATCATATATTTAATCCAAAAATGTATTATAATAGGACTATTATCAATGCGAATATCTATTTTCTTCTGTATGTTTCTTTAGATAAGAAAACAAAAGCAGCAGGAACTATCTATGTAAATATATAAAAATATATTAGAAGATGTAATTTATAAGAATGCCTTTAAAAGGGCATTTTTTTCGTATAAAAAATAGAATTTGACGAAATATAAATAATGCGATATGATAATCAAACAAGATGAATAATGCATAGGAAATGTTGGAAAAAGATAATTTTTCGATAAGAAAGGAAGGATAACAAATATGAATGAAAAAGAACAAGCAGTAAGGGAAATGTTACAAAAATATGAGCAAGAGCAACTTTTAGCCTGTTTTGCAAAACTAGAAAAAAATAAACAAGAAGAATTATTAGACGAAATTTTAACGATAGACTTTCCACAAATAGAAAAATTGTATGGAAAATCTATACAAAAAGAAGTTGTTACAGATACAACAATAGAACCTATTTCTTATATTGAAAAAGATAAAATAGAGCAAGAAGAAAAACAAGAATTATTAGAAATAGGTGAGAAATTGATTAAAGAGGGAAAATATGCAGTAGTTACTATGGCAGGAGGACAAGGTACTAGATTAGGACATAATGGACCAAAAGGCACTTATGATTTAGGGTTAGAGAAGCATAAAAGTATTTTTGAAATTTTATGTGATACTTTAAAAGAAGCACATGAAAAATATGGAGTTTTTGTTCCTTGGTATATCATGACAAGTAATCAAAATCATATAGAAACTGTAAATTTTTTTGAAAAAAATTCATATTTCGGTTATCCAAAAAAAGATGTATTCTTTTTTATGCAAGGGGAATTACCAGTAGTTAACGAACAAGGAAAAATATTATTAAATACAGAAGGACTTGTAAATAAAGCTGCCGATGGGCATGGAGGAATTTTTGTGTCTATGAGAAAAAATGGTGTTATCTATGACATGAAGGCAAGAGGAATCCAGTGGGCTTTTATAGGAGGAGTAGATAATGTTTTAGTAAAAATGGTAGATCCCATTTTAGTTGCATTATGTATGAAAAAGAAAGTGTTAGCAGGAGGAAAAAGCGTTGTGAAAGCTTCTCCAGAAGAGAGAGTGGGGGTGTTTTGCAAAAGAAATGGAAGACCAAGTGTTATAGAATATACAGAAATTTCTAAAGAAATGGCGGAGGCTAGAGAAGAAAATGGGGAACTAAAATATGGAGAGTCTCATATTTTGTGTAATATTTTTCATATAGAAGCAATAGAAGAAATTAGTAAGGATAAGCTTCCTTATCATAGTGCTCATAAAAAAATAGAATATATGGATGAACAAGGAAACATAGTAAAACCTAACGAGCCTAATGCCTATAAATATGAGGCATTCCTATTTGATGCTTTTGAGAGTTTAGAGGATATGGCAATTATGAGAGTAAAAAGAGAAGAAGAGTTTGCACCTGTGAAAAATGCTACAGGTGTAGATAGTCCAGAAACAGCAAGAAAACTATATAAGGCGTTTCATGGCATAGTATGAGAAAAAATAGGAAACTAGGAGGTTTTTCATGGAAGAATATAGAAAAAAATATGAAGAATGGAGACGAAATCCCTTTTTTGATAAAGAAACCCAAAAAGAATTAGAAGAGATAGAGGGAAATGAAGAAGAAATCCAAGATAGATTTTATCAAGATTTAAGTTTTGGAACAGCAGGATTAAGAGGAATATTAGGAGCTGGAACAAACCGTATGAATCGCTACACTGTAGGGAAAGCATCACAAGGGGTGGCAAATTTTATTAAAAAGGAAAAAAGAGAGAAAGATGGAGTAGTTATTAGTTATGATTCCAGACATATGTCAAAAGAGTTTGCAGAAGAGACAGCTTTATGTATGAATGCTAATGGAATTAAAGCATATGTATTTAAAAACTTAAGGCCAGTACCAGAATTATCTTTTACCGTTAGGAAATTACGGATGTATAGCAGGTGTGATGATTACAGCTAGTCACAATCCACCAGAGTATAATGGATATAAAGTATATTGGGAAGATGGAGCACAAATTACATCTCCAAAAGATAAATTTATAATGGAAGAAGTAAATAGTATTACAGATTATACTTGTATTCAAACTATGAAAAAACCTGAAGCAATTCAAAAAGGATTATATCAAGAAATAGGAGAAGAAATGGATGAAACCTATATTACAGAATTGAAAAAACAATCTATTCATCCAGAAGTTATTCAAAAACAAGCAAATATGAGTATTGTGTATACTCCGCTTCATGGAGCAGGAAATGTGCCTGTGCAGAAAGTATTGAAAGAAATAGGTTTTACCAATGTATTTGTAGTACCAGAACAAGAAAAACCAGATGGAAACTTTCCAACAGTAAAATATCCTAATCCTGAGGATAAAAGATCTTTTCATTTAGCCTTAAAATGGGCAAAACAAAAAGGAGCGGATTTAGTTTTGGCAACAGATCCAGATGCTGATCGATTAGGGGTATATGTAAAAGAAGAAAAAACAGGAGAATACATACCACTTACAGGCAATATGTCTGCTATTGTTATTTTACATTATCTTTTAGAAGAGAAAAAGAAAAAAAGAGAGATACCGCAAAATGCAGCTATTGTAAAAAGTATTGTATCCTCTACCATGGCAGATGCAATTGCAAAAGATTATGGAGTAGCAGTATTTGATGTATTAACTGGTTTTAAATATATAGGTGAAAAAATAAAAGAATTTGAAAAATCAAAAGAATATACTTTTTTATTTGGATTTGAAGAAAGTTATGGTTGCTTAGTAGGAACTCATGCAAGAGATAAGGACGCTGTAGTAGCGGTTATGATGCTTTGCGAAGCGGCAGCTTATTACAAAGAACAAAAAAGTAGTATACAAGAAGAATTACAAAAATTATATGAAAAATATGGTTACTATCAAGAAGAAACAATGCAGGTAACATTAAAAGGAATAGATGGTACGGAAAAGATGCAAGAAATGATAGAAACGATGCGAAAAGACCCACCTAAAAGACTAGGAAAATATAGAGTACAAAAAATAAGAGATTATAAAGCACAAGAAATTTTAGAGATAGAAACAGAAAAAAAAGTGGCAACAGGACTTCCAAAATCTAATGTATTATATTTTGAATTAGAAAATAATGCTTGGTGTTGTGTACGTCCATCTGGAACAGAGCCGAAGATTAAATATTATATAGGTGTAAAAGAGAATTCAATAGAAGAGGCAAGAGAACAAATAGAAAGGATAAAAGCAGATTTACAAAAATAAACTATTCTAAAAATGGAGAAAATAAGTTTTAAAAGCATATTTTCTTCATTTTTATCGTGTAATAATCTTTATTCATGCCAACCCTTAATATGATTTCTTTTAATAACACCCATTAGATTAGCTCTTACCATTGGAATATCTAAATTTAATTGAAATAGAAGGTTTTTCATATATTCTCTTTTAGAAATACCATCCATAGGACAATTCTTTTGCATTACAACAATATTTTCTCTTTTTACGAACTTTCTAATTTCTTTTTCTGGTGTATAAATAAGGGGTCTAATTACTGTAATATGGGAACGATCCATATAGGTACAAGGACCAAAAGTAGAAAAGGCACCTGTTAAAAATAAATTCATTAAAAAAGTTTCTAGTACATCATCTTCGTTATGACCCAAAGCAATTTTGTTACATCCTTCTCGAATAGCAATGGAATTTAAGATACCTCTACGAATATTAGCACATAAAGAGCAAGGTCTTTTTTCCTTACGAATATCAAAAACAATTTCCTTAATGTTACTATTTTCTATAATAAGAGGGACACCAATATCTTCACAAGTTTTTTTCAAAAAATCTGTATTAAAAAAATCAAATCCAGGATTTACACTAACGGCAATTAAATCAAATTGTTTATTAAAAAAACGTTGTAGTTGTTTTAGACCTAATAATAAAGTAATAGAGTCCTTTCCACCTGACAAACATACAGCAATTTTATCTCCATTTTCAATCATGTTATAGTCTTTTATAGCCTTTCGCATATAACTTAATATTTTTTGCATTTTTGTAGAGCCTCCTTTATGTTCCTTGAGACAGTATTATAGCACAAAACATGCGAAAAAGATACTAAAACTTAAAAAATGCATTACTTGCAAAAAAGAAAAGGATATGCTACAATAAAAAACATAATATGTGCCAGTAGCTCAGTAGGATAGAGCGACAGTTTCCTAAACTGCAGGTCGCAGGTTCGATTCCTGTCTGGCACACCAAAGAGAAACCAATATATTAAAGTATATAACGGTTTCTTTTTTGTACTAAAAATAATATCATTTACTTTTAGAAAATAGCAACATAAAAATAAAAAAAATAATGAAAAAGCAAGAAAACTATGCTATAATAAAATATGTGATAGAGCAAAATACAAAGTAAAGAAATAAGAGGAAGGAAAATGAAGGAAGAAAATAAAGAAAAATTTATGAAAGAAGCACTAAAAGAGGCAAAAAAAGCATTTGATGAAAACGAAGTACCAGTAGGGGCAGTTATTGTAAAAGGAGGAAAAATTATTGCTAAAGCACATAATCAAAAAGAAACAAAAAAAGATACTACCTATCATGCAGAGATACGAGCCATTCAAAAAGCAAGTAAAAAATTACAGGCATGGCGTTTGCAAGATTGTGAAATGTATGTTACACTAGAACCATGTTCTATGTGTGCAGGGGCAATAATACAAGCAAGATTGAAAAAAGTGTATATTGGAACAATGGATTATAAAACGGGGGCATGTGGAAGCGTTTTAAATTTATTAGAAGACTATCCATTTAACCATCAAGTCGAAATAGAGAAAGGCATAATGCAGAAAGAATGTGAAGAAATTTTGCAAAATTTTTTCAAGATGCTAAGAAAGAAAAAAGCTTAAATAGGAATGTCCCATAGTAGAGACACATACAATAGATAAGGAGTGGTATCGAAGCGGTCATAACGAAGCTGTCTCGAAAACAGTTTGCCAAAAAATTGGCACGTGGGTTCGAATCCCACCCACTCCGCCAGAACAAAAGCAGGAGGTTCTAGATTGGAAAAACAAAAAAAGAAAGAAATTATAAAAGCTATCATTGCCGTAGCGTTTTTGATTATATTACTTATAATAGTAGGTTTAATTATGATAAAATATAGTGTAGAAGGAGAGAAAAATATGTCTTTTTACCTCTCTAAAATGACTATTATAAGTACAGCAGAAGGGGTAGAAAATGCAGACAGTACAGAAAAATGGAATATGAATATATATCAAAACAACGATATTTATTTTTCCATAGAAAAAAATGAAAATGCAGATGAAAACGAAGCTATTAAAAGTGTAAGTATAGAAAATATACAAATTACAAAAACACCGATCATAGGAGAAATAAAATCCTATATGCCAAATAGTGGAGAGGGAAGAGTGTTTACTTATACAGAAAATTATGTTATACAAAACCAATCACTTACCTACCAGGGAGGTACACAAACAGACCTAAAAATGTTACAAATAGGAAATCAAGGTGGAAATATAGCCATTCGATTTACAAATACAGGCATTCGGAAATTATATTTCTAATGAAGAGGAAGAGATAAAACACGATGGCACATTAATTGCAAAAACTACTACAACTCAAGAAGATATGCAATTTGAAGTGAATTTTGATTTTATCATAACATTAAAAGATAAGAGCTATAAAACTAATATTTCTATAAAAATGCCTTGTGGAGATTTAATACAAAATGGAACTTGTAGCCAAGAAATTACAGATATGACACCTTATGTTTTTAAAAGGAGTACAGTTTAAAACAAAAATAAAAAATACTATTGCGAAATGCAAAATTTCAGTATATAATAAAGGCGGTATGAGGAATATATAATTTTTCTATGGAGGATAATTCAATGTAAGCCTATGAATCTTGTCAGGTCCGGAAGGAAGCAGCAA
>CALXAQ010000019.1 GCA_944386335.1 uncultured Clostridia bacterium
CCTTGCAGAAGCAAGGGATGGAGGGAACTTCTATGGAGTATGTCATGGCTTAGACCAGGCGGTAAGTTTTATAAAATACATAAGCACTTATCCCAAGATTATCATGCAAACTTGGGGTTTTCTATTAGTAATAAAAGAAACACAAGGGTGCGTTTAAAACTTCCGACCAACAAAAAAGAGGAGGGAAAACAAAAATGGCAACATCAAACAAAGTAGGAAGTGAAAAGGTAAGAATAAGATTAAAAGCTTACGACTCACAACTTTTAGAACAGTCTGCTCAAAAAATAGTAGATACTGCTAAAAGAACAGGAGCAAAAGTATCAGGTCCTATTCCATTACCAACAGAAAAAGAAATCATTACTATTTTACGTTCTCCACACAAACACAAAGATTCTAGAGAACAATTTGAAATGAGAACACATAAAAGAGTAATTGACATTCTTTATCCAACACAAAAAACAGTAGATAGCTTAATGAAAATTGATTTACCAGCAGGTGTTGATATCGAAGTTAAGTTATAAAATGAAGAAAATTTTTATTTTAAAAGTAACCACGCTGACATAGAAAAAACAGTGCCAGCCAATAGTTAAGTTAGATCTTTGAGAGATAACTTATGCGGTGAAACGTATAGGAGGAAAGTAAACATGAAAAAAGTAATTATTGGAAAGAAATTAGGAATGACACAAATCTTTGATGAAAAAGGAAGAGTAATTCCAGTAACCATTATTGAAGCTATGCCAAATGTAGTAGCTCAAGTAAAAACAATAGAAACAGATGGCTATAATGCTATTCAATTAGCTTATGGTGAAGTAAAAGAAAGCAAAGTAAACAAACCTGTAAAAGGACATTTTGCAAAAGCAGGAATCACACCTAAAAAACATTTAAGAGAATTTAGAGTAGATTCTGTAGAAGAATATAAAGTAGGAAACGAAATTAAAGCAGATACTTTTACAGCAGGAGATAAAATCGATGTACAAGGTACATCTAAAGGAAAAGGTTTCCAAGGTGTTATTAAACGTCATGGACAATCTAGAGGACCAATGGGACATGGTTCTATGTATCATAGAAGACCAGGATCTATGGGACCAACATCTACACCAGGTAGAGTATTCAAAGGTAAAAAATTACCAGGACATATGGGAGTAGATACTATTACAATTCAAAACTTAGATGTAGTAAAAGTAGACATGGACAAAAATGTTATTTTAGTAAAAGGTAGTGTACCAGGAGTAAAAGGAGCTATCTTAAAAATAAAAACAAGTGTAAAAGCATAAGGAAGGAGGAAGAAAAATGCCTAAAATAGACGTATATAGTGTAGAAGGTAAAAAAGTAAAAGAAATAGAGCTTAAAGAAGAAATTTTTGGTATTGAACCAAATGAAGCAGTAGTACATAGTGTACTTGTTAACTTTTTAGCAAATCAAAGACAAGGTACACAAAGTACAAAAACAAGAGCAGAAGTTCGTGGTGGAGGAAGAAAACCATGGAGACAAAAAGGAACAGGTAGAGCAAGACAAGGTTCTATTAGAGCACCACAATGGGTAAAAGGTGGTATTGCATTAGGACCAAAACCTCGTTCTTACAAATATACAGTAAATAGAAAAGAAAGACGTTTAGCTATTAAATCTATGCTAAGTTCAAAAGTATTAGAAAAAGAATTAGTAGTAGTAGATGCTTTAGACTTAAAAGAAATTAAGACAAAAGAAATGGCAAAAGTTCTTAATAACTTAAAAGTAGAAGGAAAAACATTAATACTATTACCAGAAAAAAATGAAAATGTACAAAAATCTGCAAGAAACATTGAAAATGTAAAAACAACTTTAGTAAATACTATCAATGTATATGATTTATTAAAATACAAAAACTTAGTAATTACGCTAGACACCGTTAAAAAATTAGAGGAGGTGTATGCATAATGAGACCAGAAGATATTATCATTGCACCAGTAATCACTGAAAAAAGTAATGATGAACTACAAGCAGGAAAATATACATTTGAAGTAAACAAAAATGCTACAAAAGTAGATATTGCAAGAGCAGTAGAAAAATTATTTGAAGTAAAAGTATTAAAAGTAAATACCATTCATGTAAGAGGAAAAAAGAAAAGAATGGGAAGATATGAAGGAACAACTGCAAGCTGGAAAAAAGCAATTGTAACAATTGATACAAATCCAGAAGAAAAGAATTATCTTGCAAAAGGTGGAAAAACCACAAAAATGACTAAGAAGTATAAGGATTCTATTGATGAATTTATGGGAGCATAGTAAAACGAATTAAAATCAGCATCTTGCGTTGTTAAATTTTATCATTAAATCCTCGATGTGCAACAAGCACACCTCCGGTATTAATGATAAAAGCAAGCCTAGCAATCTACTAATTTTAATCCGTTTATAATAACAGAAGAAGCTATCGAGAAATAACTCGGAAAATAAAGAATATCTGCAATGCGGAGCAGGAAAAAATCCGTAAATATATTTAAGAAGAGGATTTAGCAAAAACAAGTATTGCATAATGTAGTACAAAATGAAGTTTTTATAAATTCGAGAAAGGAAAGATAAAAATGGGAATGAAACACTTTAGACCAATAACTCCATCCCGCAGAAACATGACAGTTTCTACTTTTGAAGAGATTACAAAGAAAACTCCTGAAAAATCTTTACTTGCTAAAAAGAAAGAGAAAGCAGGAAGAAACTCTTATGGTAGAATTACAGTTCGTCACCAAGGTGGAGGAAACAGACAAAAATATAGAATTATTGATTTTAAAAGAATGAAAGATGATATGCCAGCGACAGTAATTGGTATAGAATATGATCCAAATAGAAGTGCAAATATTGCATTAATCCAATACGAAGATGGAACAAAGAGCTATATTTTAGCACCAGTAGGATTAAAAGATGGAGACAAAGTAGTATCTGGACAAAAAGTAGATATTAAACCAGGAAATGCAATGCCAATTGAAAGCATTCCAGTAGGTACAATGATTCATAATATTGAATTACATCCAGGACAAGGTGGAAAAATGGTAAGAGCAGCAGGACAAGAAGCACAATTAATGGCTAAAGAAGGAAAATATGCTCACGTAAGACTTCCATCTGGAGAAATGAGATTAGTTATGACAAGATGTAGAGCAACCATTGGTACAGTAGGAAATACAGATCATGAAAATGTAAACATTGGTAAAGCTGGTAGAACAAGACATATGGGAATTCGTCCAACAGTAAGAGGTTCTGTTATGAACCCAGTAGATCACCCACATGGTGGTGGTGAAGGTAGAGCACCAGTAGGACACGCAGGACCATTAACACCTTGGGGTAAACCAGCATTAGGATATAAGACAAGAAAGAAAAATAAACAATCTGATAAATTTATTGTAAAGAGAAGAAAATAAAAAAGGAGGCAAGTTAAAACATGTCAAGATCAAGCAAAAAGAAACCATTTGTTGCACCAGAGCTTATAAAAAGAATTGATGCAATGAATGAAACTGGAAAAAAAGAAGTATTAAAAACATGGTCAAGAGCATCTACAATCTATCCTCAAATGGTAGGACATACAATAGCTGTTCATGATGGTAGAAAACATGTACCAGTTTATATTACTGAGGAAATGATAGGTCATAAATTAGGAGAATTTGCTCCAACAAGAACATTTAAAGGTCATGCAGGAGAGAAAACAACAACAACTAAGAAATAGAGGAGGGAAATAACGTGGAAAAACAAGACGTTCAAGAAGTGATTATTCCAGAAGCAAGCGCAACACTTAAATATGCTAGAATTTCTAGTAGAAAAGTAAAAATCGTCATTGATTTAATCAGAGGAAAAAGTGTAGATGAAGCTTTAGCTATCGTAAAATATACACCAAAAGCTGCATCTGAAATCATTGAAAAATTATTAAAATCAGCAATCGCTAATGCTGAAAACAACCATCATATGGCACACGAAAAACTATATGTTGCTGAAGTTTATGCAAATCAAGGTCCAACTCTAAAAAGAATTAGACCAGCAGCAAAAGGTTCAGCTGTTAGAATTCGTAAAAGAACAAGCCATATTACAATCGTATTGAGAGAAAGAGATTAAAATAGAGGAGGGAAAATAAAGCAATGGGACAAAAAATGGATCCTCATGGATTAAGAATTGGAGTAATCAAAGACTGGGATTCTAAATGGTATGCAAATAAAAAAGATTTTGCAAATTACCTAGTAGAAGACTACAAAATCCGTGAATATGTTAAGAAAAAATTATATGTTAGCGGAATTTCAAAAATTGAAATTGAAAGAACTGCTAAATTCGTAAAAGTAAATGTTTTCACTGCAAAACCAGGTTTAGTAATTGGTAAAGGTGGAAACCTAGCTGAAAACTTAAAAAATGAATTACAAAAAATGATTGGAAAAGAAGTTAATTTAAACATTGTAGAAGTAAAAGATGTAGATACAAATGCACAATTAGTTGCAGAAAATATCGCAGGACAATTAGAAAGAAGAATTTCTTTTAGAAGAGCTATGAAACAATGTATGCAAAAAGCTATGAAAGCAGGAGCATTAGGAATTAAGACTTCCGTATCTGGAAGACTTGGTGGTGCTGACATGGCAAGAACAGAGTTTTATAAAGAAGGAACAATACCACTTCAAACATTAAGAGCAGACATAGATTATGGATTTGCAGAAGCAAATACAACTTATGGAAAAACAGGTGTAAAAGTTTGGATTTATAAAGGAGAAGTTCTTCCTGCGAAAAAGAAAGCAGAAGGAGGGGAAGAGTAATGCCATTAATGCCAAAAAGAACAAAATATAGAAAACAACAAAAAGGTAGAAATAGAGGAAAAGCAACAAGAGGAAATAGAGTAACAGATGGTGAGTACGGTTTAGTTGCATTAGATGCAGGTTTAATTACTACTAACCAAATAGAAGCTGCCCGTGTAGCCATGACTCGTTATATTAAAAGAGGTGGAAAGGTTTGGATCAAAATCTTCCCAGATAAACCAATAACAAAGAAACCAGCAGAAACTCGTATGGGTAAAGGTAAAGGTGCTGTAGAATATTGGGTAGCACCAGTAAAACCAGGAAGAGTTATGTTTGAAATAGCAGGAGTACCTGAAGAAACTGCAAGAGAAGCATTAAGACTTGCAGCTATGAAACTATCTGTTAAGTGTAAATTTGTTAAAAAAGAAACTGAAATAGGTGGTGAAAGTGATGAAGATTAGTAAAATAAAAGAAATGTCTTCACCAGAACTAGAGAAAGAATTAGGAGAATTAAAATCCGAGCTATTCAAATTAAGATTTAGTTTAGCAACAAATGGATTAGATAATCCTATGAAAATCAAAGAGGTAAAGAAAGACATTGCAAGAATTAATACTGTATTAACACAAAGAAAGTTAGCAGAAAATAAATAAAGAAAGGAGATAACAATCCATGGAAGAAAGAAATCTTCGTAAAGTAATGATTGGTACAGTTACATCCAATAAAATGGATAAAACAGTAGTTGTAGCAGTTGAAACAAGTGAGAAACACAAAACTTATGGAAAAGTTCAAAAAAGAACATATACATTAAAAGCTCACGATGAAAACAACGAATGCGGTATCGGAGATAAAGTAAAAGTAATGGAAACAAGACCTTTATCAAAAGATAAAAGATTTAGAGTTGTAGAAATCGTAGAAAAGGCAGTTATTAAATAGAATAAAAAAGGAGGTACTAGAAAGTTATGGTACAGCAACAATCTATATTAAAAGTAGCAGACAACACTGGTGCAAAAGAAATTATGTGCATTAGATGTTTAGGTGGTTCTTATAGAAAATATGCTGGTGTAGGAGACGTTATCGTTGCTTCTGTTAAAACAGCAACACCTGGCGGTATTGTAAAAAAAGGTGATGTTGTAAAAGCAGTTGTAGTAAGAACGAAAAAGCCAATTAGAAGAGCTGACGGATCTTATGTAAGATTTGATGAAAATGCAGCAGTTATTATAAAAGAAGATAAAAACCCTAGAGGAACACGTATCTTTGGACCAGTAGCTAGAGAATTAAGAGATGGAGATTATATGAAAATTCTTTCACTTGCTCCAGAAGTTCTTTAGGAATAAGGAAGAAAATATCGATTTTACTATAAGAAAGAGACACCCTTTCTGAAAAGGAAAAAATAAAAAAAGAAGAGGTGAAAAAAGAATGAAAATCAAAAAAGGTGATACTGTAAAAGTTTTATCAGGAAATGATAAAGGAAAAACAGGAGAAGTTTTAGACGTAATACCAAAAACACAAAAAATAGTGGTAAAAGGTGTTAACATTAGAAAAAAACATGTAAAACCAAGAAAACAAGGTGAAGAAGGCGGAATTATACCAGTAGAGTGCGCTATTCACAGTAGTAAAGTAAATGTGGTTTGTCCAAAATGTGGAAAGGCTACTAGAATTGGTTATCAAATAGAAAAAGATGAAAAAGTACGTATTTGTAAAAAATGCGGTGCAAAAATAAAATAGTAACGGAAAGGAGGAATACATAATCATGGAAATTTTAAGAGAGCAATATGAAAAAGAAGTTGTTCCAGCAATGATGAAAAAATTTAATTATAAATCCATTATGCAAGTTCCAAAATTAGAAAAAGTAGTGATTAATATAGGATTAGGAGATATCAAAGATAATCCAAAATCATTAGAGAACGCACAAAATGATATTAAAATTATTACTGGGCAAGCACCAGTAGTAACAAAGGCAAAGAAAGCAATCGCTGCCTTCAAAATTAGAGAAGGGGTTAATATGGGATGCAAAGTAACCTTGAGAAAAGGAAAAATGTATGACTTTGTATACAAATTATTTAATGTAGCACTTCCAAGAGTAAGAGATTTTAGAGGAGTATCTAAAGATTCTTTTGATGGTAGAGGAAATTACTCAATGGGTATAAAAGAACAATTAATATTCCCAGAAATCGAATATGATAAAGTAGACAAAATAAGAGGTATGGATATTATCTTTGTTACAACTGCAAAAACAGACGAAGAAGCAAGAGAATTATTAACACTTCTAGGTATGCCTTTTAAAAACTAAGCAAAGTAAATGATAAAAGAAAGGAGAAAGCCCATGGCTAAGAAGTCTTTAAAAGTAAAGCAAGCAAGAGAGCAAAAATATAAAACAAGAGAATATAACAGATGTAAAATTTGCGGAAGACCACATGCTTATATTAGAAAATATGGAATTTGCCGTGTATGCTTTAGAGAATTAGCACACAAAGGCGAAATACCTGGAGTAAAGAAAGCAAGTTGGTAATGCATAAAAGAAGAATAAAGAAAAGGAGGGAAATTCGTTCATGAATACAACTGACCCAATAGCAGATATGCTAACAAGAATCAGAAATGCTAACAGTGCAAAACATAAAACAGTGGATATTCCAGCATCTAATATGAAAAAAGCAATTGCGAATATCTTATTAGAAGAAGGATATATCAAAGAAGTAGAAGAAATTAAAAATGATACACAAGGAATGTTAAGAATTACATTAAAATATGATGAAAAAGGTGCAAGAGTTATCGATGGTTTAAGAAGAATTAGTAAACCAGGATTAAGAGTGTATGCATCTAAGGATGAATTACCAAGAGTATTAAATGGACTAGGAATCGCTTTAATTTCTACATCAAAAGGAATTAAAACAGATAAAGAAGCAAGAGCTGAAGGTCTTGGAGGAGAAGTTCTAGCTTATATATGGTAAGTAAAAAGTGACAATAAAAAGAAGGAGGGAACTGAAAAGATGTCAAGAATAGGAAATAAACCTATTACAATACCAAATGGTGTACAAGTAAAAGTAGAAGACCATCATGTTACTGTAACAGGACCAAAAGGAACATTAGAAAGAGACATTCATAAAAATATGACAGTTTCTGTAGAGGGAAATGTTCTTACTGTAACAAGAGTAAATGATGAACCAGCCAATAAAAGTTTACATGGATTAACAAGAACTTTAATCCAAAATATGATAGAAGGTGTAGAAAAGGAATTTTCAAGAGAACTTCAAATCAATGGTGTTGGTTATAGAGCACAAAAACAAGGAACAAAATTAGTAATGAACTTAGGTTATTCTCATCCAGTAGAGATGGAAGCTCCACAAGGAATTACTTTTGATGTACCAAATGCAAATACCATTATTGTAAGAGGAATTGATAAAGAACTAGTTGGTCAAACAGCAGCAGTAGTAAGAACAAAGAGACCACCAGAAGT
>CALXAQ010000020.1 GCA_944386335.1 uncultured Clostridia bacterium
ACTATATCGATATAATTTTGTGCAATATATCCTTTTCTTCCATCTGCAAGTACTACTCTATCCCATTTATATCCATCTAATTCATATTTGCCTGTCTCTATTCTCGTTACCATTTGACCTTTCATTAATGTGGTAATTACTGTTGTTCCTGTTGTTCCTGGTCCGTTTCTTAAATTAACCGATGTATTCGTCATTGCTGTATCATTACAATTTGTAATATCTGCTATTTCTACAATATAGTTACGTGCTAAATATCCTTTTCTTCCATCTGGCAATACTACTTTATCCCAATAATATCCATTTTCCATTTGAGAAGCTATCTCTATACGAAGAAGTACGTCTCCTGTATTTACTGTTGCAAGTACATTAGAACTTGTACTTTTCCCCTCTCTTACATTTACCTTGGTTCCTTTGATTTTAATATCCTGTGTTACAATGTTCTCTGTTCCAGGTTCTTTGCATGTTTCTGTTGGCATATTTTCATATACTGGAATAATGAAATTAATATTACTATTTAATAATCCCATATTGCTGTAAGATTGTTTTACACTATATCCTTCTGATTTAGCTGCTGCAATATTTTGCATATATTGATAAGAATATAAGGAGCCGTCGGAATCATCTACATCGTATTTTTGCAAGTATAGTGTATCTTGTCCATTAGAAATGTAATCTTTTGCTAGGAAATTTGCTCCACCTTTAATGGCTTTTTCTGGATCTGTCCATCCTTGTGATTTTGCATAATTTAGTCCATTTTGAATAATTTGTGTACTTCCGGAACCACTTGCTCTAATATTAAAGAAATTATAATAACCTGTATAGCCACTATAAGTTCCTGATGCTAAAGCACTAGGTGATGAACCTGTTCCTTGTTCTTGTCTAATTCTAGATGCCAAATGATAAGGACTTACATTAGCTTCTTTTGCCGCTTCCATAATTACTTGTGCATAAGATTTATTAATCGTACCCTGTGTTCCATCTGTTTTGGTATAAGTAATGGTATTACCTTGCATATACCCTACATCTTTAATAATCTGATTGACACCATCTATCGTTTGAATAGCTTCATTATAAGATAATGCTTCAAATTGGAAAATATAATCCTCATTTAAAGAATTACGTGGATCCATATAATAAGAAACTGCCCCCTCAGAAGCACATCTCCATGATCCATTATCATATGCCTTATTCCCACATATTGAGCAAAACCATGAACTCGGTTTACTTGCAGTTACTAAACTTCTTCCATGCCTTGCTACTGTTTCATTTTTAATAACATTATTCCAATCTAATCCTGTGTATAGAATTGTAAAATTCCAATTAGGATGTACTGCTTTTAATTTGTCTAATAGTTCTTTATATCCTGGATATTTGCTACTATTAAAAGTACTACTATTATAATCTTGTCTTGATTGTGCTGCATATACTGTATGAGGAATTAATCCATATAGCACTACATATAATATAAGACAATTCATAAACCAAATGCTTATTTTTTTTATCATATTGTTATTTATCTTTGGTGTTTTTTTCGTCTTTTCTAACATTTTTTCCTCCTTAATTTTCTCTATCTTTCTTCTGTAAATTTCCGACATTTTATTTCAAAAAAATTATATCATTCGATAAAAAACTCGTCAACCAATTTCAAAAATATTTCATAATTGTAATATTTCGGTAATTTATTTTTTATAATTTTCAATTTTTTTCTTTCTCTTTTTATTTAATCCTACATCTAAAATTACACCCTACAAAAAAAGAAGACATTTCATCTTCTTTTTTCTAACAATACTGTATTCTATTCATATATCCATGTATCATTTAGTTACATCCTCTACCACAGCCACATCCGCAATTTGTGAATAATAATAAGAATATAATAATAAAGAATAATATTTCGCTATCTCCACAACCACAACCACAGCCACATCCGTTTCTTCCAAATATTCCTCCTAAAAAGCCATTGTTATTTCCACAGCCACATCCGCAATTTCTTACTTCTTCTTGCATATGTTATCCCTCCTTTTTTCTTTCTAGTTCATAGTATGCAATTTTCTATTTTTGTGTTACAATAGAAATGAAAAGAAAAAATATAGAAAAGAGGAAATATAAAAATGAAACATGTTGCACAAAATATAGAGTTACTTGCTCCTGTGGGAAATTTTACTTGCTTAAAAGCTGCTGTTCAAAATGGAGCTGATAGTGTATATTTTGGAGCTTCTCAGTTTAATGCGAGAGCTTCTGCTAGCAATTTTAGTCTAACGGAGTTAAAAGAAGCCATTACATATGCCAAATTAAGAGGCGTAAAAACTCACCTTACTTTAAATATTTTAATGAAAGAGGAAGAATTTGAAGAAGCTATTCTTTTGGCAACAAAAGCTTACGAATTTGGAATAGATGCTATTATTGTACAAGATTTAGGTTTAGCCAAATTTTTAATTTCTCATTTTCCAGATTTACCAATTCATGCTAGCACTCAAATGACGATCCACAATTTAGAAGGTGCTTTAGCTGCCGAAAAACTTGGTTTTAAAAGGGTAGTACTTGCTAGGGAACTTTCTCTAGATGAAATTACTTATATTTGTCACAATACGCATCTGGAAATTGAAATTTTTATTCATGGTGCACTATGTATTTGTTACTCTGGCCAATGTTTATTTTCTAGTCTAGTAGGCGGACGCTCTGGTAATCGTGGAAAATGTGCTCAACCATGTCGCCTACCTTATGAACTTATTAAAGAAAATAACCATTCCAAAATAAATTTAGACAAAGGCTATCTTCTTAACACAAAAGATTTATGTGGATTAGAATATATTCCTTCTCTAATAGATGCTGGGGTTACGTGTTTTAAAATAGAAGGCAGAATGAAATCTCCTGAATATGTAGCTACTGTTACTCGCATTTATCGAAAATATATAGATCTTTATTTATCTAATCAGCCTTATATTATTAATGAGACAGATAAAAGAGAATTGGCATTAGTGTTTAATCGCGGTGGATTTTCTACTGGTCATTTTAGTAGTTCTCCTAATAAGGAATTGATATATAGAGAAAAGCAAAATCATATGGGACTATATATTGGTAATGTTGCTAATTTAAAAGAAACAAAGTCTCATATATTTGTTAATTTAAAAGACAGTATTTATATAGGAGACAGTATTCAATCTGAAAAAGAAACACCTAATTATACCGTTTACGAATTAATCGTCAAAGGTAAAAACCAGGACACAGCTAATACGGAATGAGAACAAATGGATAGAATGAAAGGCAACATTCATGTTGGAGATAAAGTATTTCGTACCAATAGTAAAGCTCTAGAAACTTTGGCAAGAGAAAGCTACCAGAAGGAAAATAAAAAAATCCCATTGCTAGCAACTATTTATATCCAACAAGGAAAACCTATTCAATTAACTGTAAAAACACATACTTCTTCTATTTACCAAAATATAGAAGCAACTGTTTTTTCTGATATTATTCCTATAAAAGCTAATAATAAGCCTATAGAAAAACAACGCATTATCGCTCAGTTGCAAAAAACAAATAATACACATTATGTATTTGAAAAAATTAATGTACAGCTAGAAGAAAATACCTTTATTCCTTCTATTAGTGTTATTAATCAATTACGTAGAAATGTATTAGATCAAATCACTACCCAAGCAATTCAAAATATGAATAGAAGTATTTCTTTTTCTTCTATAGAACAAGATTTGGAACAAAAATCTATTTTATCTAATACTTCCTCTTCTCCTAAAATTGCTTTGCTATTAAATAATCTTCTTCCTACTCAAGACTATACAAAAATAGAAGAAATTGATGCTCTATATATTCCTTTACGCTTTTTTGCAAATAGAAAAAGAGAAGCTGAACTTGTAGCTTTAACTCAAAAAAACAAAGTATTCATTTATATGCCAACCATTGTAAAAGAAAATTATAAAAATATTTTAAATAATTTAGTGGAAACTTCTATTGATAAATTTCACATTAGTGGATTTGTATTATCTAATCTTTCTAGCAGTTTATTAATAAAAGATTTGGAAAAGAAATACCCTCATCGTTTCGCTTACATAGCTAACTATACTTTAAACACTTATAATTCTTATACTTTAAAAGAACTTGCACAGTTAGGTTTTCATAGAGTCACTGTTTCTCCTGAATTAGATAAGGGTTCTCTTTTATCTCTGCACAAAGCATCCCATATTGCTAAAGAAATGGTAATATACGGAAGACTTCCAATTATGTCCATAAATTATTGTTTACTTGGAAGAACAAATCATTGTTATCCTACTTGTGGTACGCAATGTCAGGAAAAGGATACTTTCTTTTATTTAAAAGATCGTTTAGGATTTTTATTTCCTATCATTCCAGATAACATACAAACTGTTACTACTATTTTTAATAGCAAAGTTTTCTCTGCTCTACCTACAGATTTTTCTTTTTGTAATTATTTAAGGATTTGCATTTTAAATGAATCTGTAACAGAAATAAACCATATTATTCAGACTATAAAAGAAGGAAAAAAAATACAAGGAAAAGATTTTACAAACGGAAATTTAAATCGTATTATTTAAGAAAAAATGTTTCAAAGCTTATTAAAGTTTTGAAACATTTTTTCATACTACCATTGTTTTGTACTTAATTCTATCAATTTCTCCATATTGTCATCCTTTGCCGCTTTATTTTTACGAATAACTCCACATTTTTTACAACGAAATATAATTACATAGCCTTTTTTGCTATCCGTTTCTAGTCCAATAGGTTCTAATGTTCCATGACATTCTTCGTTTCTATCTCCTGGGTTTTTATCCACATGTTTGGAATACAAACAATATGGGCAATGATTTCTACAAGAATATCCTAAAGGT
>CALXAQ010000021.1 GCA_944386335.1 uncultured Clostridia bacterium
CTTTCTTCTAAATATTATAAAGCAAATGAAAATGGGATAACAATGAATATTGAATCCTTCTTAAATTTAACAGAAATAGAAGATAATATGAAAATATATGAGTTTATTAGAATGTTTGGTATTTTATTAGATAATGCTATAGAGGCAGCAAAAGAATGTGAGAAAAAGGAAATAAATGTATATTTTAGAAAAGAATTAAATAGACATAGATTAGTAGTAATTGTGGAAAATACATATACTAACAAAGATGTTGACATAGATAAAATTTATGAGAAAAATTACACTTCTAAAAATGACAAAGAAAACCATGGACTTGGACTATATGAAGTAAGAAAAATATTAAATAGAAATAATAATTTAAATTTATTTACTACTAAAAATTCTGAGTATTTTAAACAACAGTTAGAAATATATTACTAAGGATTAAAGGCTCTTTATAAAAAGAGTCTTTAATTAAGAAATCCCCAGCTTTTCTGGGGATTTTAAAATTTTTTGTCGGAAAATTTTTTTGAAACAAGGAACATAACTAGTCTTTCTTTATTAAAGTTGCTGGCATTTTTGGTTGATGTGTTATTCCCCAAATCCAGCAAGCACTATTTGTTGATTTTGCATACTTTTCTGCAACTTTAGCTAATAATTTTAACATAATTGTTCCCCCTATAAATATAGTTTTATATAATAAAAGTACTGCCGGCTTGTACTTATTATTATCATGAATGATTGGCTACTTGCTCTCTTAAGTATAATTCATAGCCCGATTGATTCTTTGTTATTTTATATGCGAATTTTGTAATAGATATTGTTTGTATAAATGTACCAAACAAGAGAATATTAGAAATTATTCTATTTGGCACTAAGATGACTGCTATCAGATTTATTGCTAAAAATATATAGGATAATGTCTTTTTAGTATGTCTTTCTTTCTTTGTTAAGATTGGTAAATTTTCTGTATCTGCTGGTGCATATTTTGTAACACATATCATTCCTAAAATTAATGTGATTAGTAATAATATCCACTTCATATAGTCTGGTATTGTAACTATGCTACTAAGAATAGCATTTCCACAATAAATAACATTTGTACATATAATACAACCAATATGTGTTTTTAAGTGAAATCCTCCAGAACAAACTTTATATGGCAATATTAGAAAAAATGCTACTAAAGTTTGCCACCAAAAACCTAATAAGAAACCTGTAATAAACATTAAAAAAATCTTTGGTATTTCTCCTACAATAATTTCTATGCCATATAAAACTATTGCAGCCTGGTCATCATCCATTTCTGGCATTTGCTTTCTAATCAGATTTACTAGATATTCACAAAATTTTTCTATCATTTTGTACCCCTCTTTGTTTCTCTGATTAGTATTCTATTCCTTTTTCGACACAATTTTTCTTTCTTCTATAAAAAACCATATATTTTATACAAAAATTTATTAAAATTTTTTTGTATAAGATTTTAGCAGTTTTGTAAAATCATTTTAAAAAGTATTTTTTGTTTTTGATTTTTTAAGAAAAAAAGAGATATTTTTGTTATATCTCTTCTTGAATATCTTCTATTATTTTCCATGTTCCAGTTATCTTAGGAAGTACTTGAAATGTTAGTTTTTGTTTTGATATTGGATGATAAAAAGAAAGTTTATATGCCCATAATGCAATTTGTTTTCCTCTTCCTCTATTTCCATATTTTTGATCTGCATAAAGACTGTGCCCTCTACTGGCAAATTGTACTCGTATTTGATGATGTCTCCCTGTATGTAAATTCACTTTTAGTACAGATAAATTAATTTCTTGTGTATATTTTAATACCTCATAGTCTAAACTTGCTAATTTTGCATTTTTCGTTCCTTCTTTTACTACTCGGCTTATATTTTTCCTTTCATTTTTTAATAAATAATCTTGTAAACTATCCTTTTCTTTATCCATTTTTCCATCTATTACTACTAAATATTGTTTTTCAAACTGTTTTGTTCTTACTTGTTCGCTTAGTCTTGCTGCTGCTTTAGAAGTTTTAGCAAATACCATCACACCGCCTACTGGTCTATCTAATCGGTGTACTAAGCCTAAATATACTTCCCCTGGCTTTTGATATTTATTTTTTAAATAATCCTTCACAATACTTAGCATATCTATATCTTCTGTTTTATCTGCCTGTGACGGAATATTTACAGGCTTTTCTATTACAATCACATGATTATCTTCATATAATACATTTAATTTCTCCATTTATTTCTCCCATCTTCCATAAATTCCACATGGTAAAATCAATCTATTGTTTTTCATAGGAAGTCCTATTTCTCCATGTTCTATTTTTCCTCCATATTTTGGATGTATTTTTAATCTTAATATATCTTCTAAAACCATACTAGAAATACCAGTTGTATAAGAATTTATTAAGAAAAATAATGGATTTTCCGATAAAATTTTCGTACACAATTCCACTAAAGGCACTATATTTTCTTCAAATTTCCATACTTCCCCCCCTGCTCCTCTTCCATAAGATGGTGGATCCATAATAATAGCATCATATTTATTTTCTCTTCTTATTTCTCTACTCACAAATTTTATTACATCATCTACTATATATCTAATTGGTTCATCTTGTAGATGAGATGCCATTATATTCTCTTTTGCCCAATTGACCATTCCTTTAGAACTATCTACATGGCAAACAGAAGCACCTGCCGCTAAACAAGCTACTGTTGCTCCTCCTGTATAGGCAAAAAGGTTTAATACTTTAATAGGTCTTTGTTCTTTTCGTATCTTTTGCATCATCCAATCCCAATTTACTGCTTGTTCTGGAAATAACCCTGTATGCTTAAATCCCATTGGTTTTATTTGAAAAGTAAGTTCTTTATATTGTATTTTCCAACTTTCTGGAATTTTTTTATAATACTCCCAATTTCCACCCCCTGTGTTACTTCTGTGGTATCTTGCATATGCCATTTTCCACTTCTCTGGAAATGTTTTTTCTTGCCAAATAATTTGAGGATCTGGTCTTATTAAAATAATATCTTTCCATCTTTCTAATTTTTCTCCATTTGCCATATCTATAATTTCGTAATCTTTCCAATTATTTGCTATTTTCATTTTTTCATTCCTTCTTTATTTTTTTGTTCAAATTGCACTAAATAGCTGTATAAAACTATTAATCAGTATTAAGTCTACTCCTATTAAAAATGCAACTAATATAAATATTGAAACAATTATCTTTTTTCCATCTAAAAAGGTGTTTATCCTCTTTTTCCATTTGCGCTTTTCTTCCTTGTCCTTTGTATAATGGATAGGAAAAACAACATCTTTTGTATATTCCATAAAAAAATCCCCCTTTTTACTTTTCTTTTATTCTATTTTATTCTAGAAGAATTCTTTTATGACTATAATCGTATGATTTATTATACCATTTTTTCCCTTATCTGTACATGGTTTTCTAAAAAATTGCAAAGAATGCTACAACATGATATTTTTCTATGTTGTAGCATCCTTTATTACAGTTTAACGTAAAAACGACTTTATTTTAAGCAATGTTTCGTCTTTATTGAGTACAGTAGAATGTGTAGCTTCTACTAGCAACACTTCTTCTGCGTATCTGCGTAAAAACTGTTGATTAGATAAAGAAACAATTCCATCACCTTTCTTATCTAAATCTAAACATTTTCCTATGCGTTTCAGTAAAAAATCTCTTATGTTGTTGGTTTCTTGTGGGCATTCAGCTATTACCAGCAAAACCTGATGTTTCCACAAACTATCAAAATTTTTTCTTTTTAAATAATCAGATTCTAGTGATATATCTAAATCCACTGGTCTTCTACTTCCCAGAAAATGAATGAGCTTCTCGTATACTTGCAACTCCATTTTTTCCCATACAGAAATTTTTTCTTCTAAGCACGTATAGGTTTTAATGCAACTTTTTAGCCTGCTTTCATCTCCCATAATAGTGCCAAAAGTTGGTGTAACCAATGCCATTTTAGTTGGTTTCTTTAAGTCCAACCCTGCAATTAATACACCTCCTTTAGAATAGCCCACGAATTCAAATTCTTTGGAAGATTTATTTACATAACTGGAAATTTCTTTTTGTGCTTCCTCCATTCCCTTACAGTTTGGTTTTAAATAAAGCGTATATACCTCTCTTAAAGGAAAACAAAACTTAAAAAATTGTTCATTTTCTAAAATAGCTGGATCGGGCTTATTGGCCCGATTCTTAAATGGAATAGTCCTTATCTGCGTCAAAATCCATGACTGCGTGATTGCTTTCCTATCAATCGTATATCCCGACGATTTTATAATCGTCGGAAGTTGGTCCCACTGTTTCTCCTGTTCCTGTACAAGGAAAAAATTTTCTCCTTCGATAATTTCTCTGTTTTTCATCACTTTATAACCTCCTATTTTAGGTAGTTATCTTTAATAAAGATAACTTTTCGTCAACTTGTAGCTTAAAAATTATAGCATTTTATATTTGTTATGTCAATTATAATTTGATGAACTTTCAGGAACGTCTGTAATGTTCATCAAATTTTTTTGCATATTTCTTGACAAATTGGCATAAAATAGGTAAAATAGATAGTAATTTTTATATATTGTGATGAACATGACGACTTGCTAAAGGTTGCTAGACAGAGAGTAAAGGTGAATGCGCTGAGAGCCTTTTTAGAAAAACGTAGCAAACTAACACATGGGAGCAATTTTGAATGAAGTGGGAAATTATATGGCTATATAATTTCTAAGTTAGGGTGGCACCGCGGAAATGATTTCGTCCCTGCAGAAAATGCAGTTGGACGATTTTTTGTTGTCATTTTCGTCCCTTTCTAAAGAAAGGAGTGAAATTTTATGACAAAAATGAAAGACCACACTTGTAACGATATCTCTTTAGAAGATGTTGGTAAAAAAGTGAAAATTGCTGGTTTTGTGCAAACCATTCGTGATTTAGGAGGTGTTGTTTTCTTAGATATCCGTGATATGTATGGCACTACACAAGTTGTTACTTCCGGAGATTCTAAGGAGGTAGATTTTGCCTCTCACATTCCTATTCAATCTGCTGTTTGTGTAGAAGAAAAAGAAAAAAAAAGAGACCCTGAAACCATTAATGAGAAAATTAAAACAGGTCTTGTAGAAATTTTTATTGAAAAAATTGAAATTGTAGGGAAACGTACGAAAAACTTACCTTTCGAGGTAAATGCAAATCAAGAAGTAAGAGAAGATTTACGTTTGCAATATCGCTTTTTAGATTTACGTAGTGAAAAATTAACACAAAATTTAATTTTAAGAGCAAAAGTTATTCAATTTTTACGTGAGCAAATGATTGCACAAGGATTTTTAGAAGTACAAACCCCTATCCTTACTAGTTCTTCCCCAGAGGGAGCAAGAGACTATCTGGTTCCTAGTAGATTACACCCAGGAAAGTTCTATGCACTTCCACAAGCTCCACAACAATTTAAACAATTGCTTATGGTATCCGGTATAGATAAATATTTTCAAATTGCACCTTGCTTTAGAGACGAGGACGCCAGAGCAGACCGTGCTCCTGGTGAATTTTATCAATTAGACATGGAAATGAGTTTTGCAGGTCAAGAAGATGTTTTTGCTTCCATAGAGCCTGTTATGTATGAGACTTTTCAAAAATTTTCTGATAAAAAAATCATACAATATCCTTTTCCACGTATTTCATATAAGGATGCCATGTTAAAATACGGTTCTGATAAGCCAGATTTAAGAAATCCTCTTGTTATTTTAGACATAACAGATTTCTTTGGAGCTTGTAGTTTTAAACCATTTCATGGCAAAACTGTGCGTGCCATTGTAATAGAAGGTCAAATGTCAAAAGGTTTTCATGAGAAAATGTTAGATTTTGCTATGTCTATTGGTATGCCAGGACTTGGCTTTTTAGAAGTACAAGAGGACTTAAGTTTTAAAGGTCCTATTGATAAATTTATACCACAAGAAAAGAAACAAGAATTAATAGAAATTGCTCATTTAAAAGCAAATGATACCATCTTTTTTATTGCAGATATAGAAGCCAGAGCAAATGTCCTTGCAGGTCAAATCCGTACAGAATTAGGAAAACGTTTAAGCTTAATTCAGGAAGATTGTTTTGCTTTTTGTTGGATTGTAGATTTTCCAATGTATGAATTAGACGAACATGGAAAAATAGCCTTCAACCATAATCCTTTTTCTATGCCACAAGGAGGAATGCAGGCTTTACTTTCTCAAAATCCTTTAGACATTGTTGCTTATCAATATGATATTGTATGCAATGGCGTAGAACTTTCTTCTGGAGCCGTTCGTAACCACGACCCAGAAATTATGATAAAAGCCTTTGAAATTGCAGGGTATAATCAAGCACATATAGAAGAAAAGTTTCCAGCATTATTTCATGCATTTCAATATGGAGCTCCTCCACATGCTGGTATTGCTCCTGGTATTGATAGAATGTTAATGCTACTTACAAACTCAGACACCATCCGTGATGTCATTGCTTTTCCAATGAATAGCAAAGCACAGGATTTAATGATGTATGCTCCTGGAACAGTTACCAAAGAACAGCTAAAAGAAGTGCACATTAAATTGGATGTATAACTTGGTGATTTCCAAAAAAAACTTGCGTACTGCTACGCAAGTCTTTTTTGGTGTGAATATTTGCTAAATAGGTCTGATTCTTTTAGACATTTGCAATTTAAGGAACGTCCCTAAATTGCAAAGTTCCTTATTTTCCATAATAGCTATCTAAAAGAATTTGTTTTAATTCTTCTACTAATGGTACACGTGGGTTAGCAGTAGTACATTGGTCTTCAAATGCTCTGTCTGCTAAGCTATCTACTTTTGCTAAGAATTCTTGTTCTTCTATTCCTTGTTCTTTAAATGTTGCTGGAATATCTAGGTCCTTATTTAGTTTTTGTATTTCTTCTATTAAGGAATTAACTCCTTCTTCTTTTGTGCTACATGCAAATCCCATTCTTCTTGCAATATCTGCATACTTTTGGTCTGCGATAAAGTATTCATATTTAGGGAAAGACACAAATTTTGTTGGTTTATTTGCATTATATCTAATAACATATGGTAATAAAATTGCATTAATTCTTCCATGTGCTAAATGGAATTCTGCACCTATTTTATGGGCAAGTGAATGGTTAATTCCTAAAAAAGCATTGGTAAATGCCATTCCTGCTATAGTACTTGCATTATGCATTTTTTCTCTAGCTTCTCTATTACTTCCATTTTGATATGCTTCTCTTAGATAATGGAATACTAATTCTATTGCTTTTTCTGCTAAGCCATCTGTATAATCGGATGCCATATTAGAAACATATGCTTCGATGGCATGAGTTAATACGTCCATTCCTGTATCTGCTGTAATTTTTGGTGGCAGGCTCATAACTAAATCTGGATCTACAATGGCTACATCTGGTGTTAATTCATAGTCTGCCAATGGATATTTTCTATTTTTTTCTTTATCGGAAATAACAGCAAAAGAGGTTACCTCTGAACCCGTTCCAGAAGTAGTTGGGATAGCTACCATTTTTGCTTTTGTTCCCAATGTAGGGAATTTATAAGTACGTTTACGAATATCCATAAATTTTAATTTCATACCTTCTATGTCTGCATCTGGATGCTCATAAAATAGCCACATTCCTTTTGCTGCATCAATAGCACTTCCTCCACCCAAGGCAATAATTACATCTGGCTTAAATTCATTCATTAAAGCCACTCCTTTTTTAATTGTAGCAAAAGATGGATCTGATTCTACATCGGAAAAAATTTCAGAATGTACATATTGTTCTCTTTTTCTAATATGATACAAAATTTTATCTACATATCCTAAACTTACCATTCCTGGATCTGTTACAATAAATGCTCTCGAAATATTTGGCATTTTCTCTAAGTATTGTATAGATCCTGCTTCAAAATAAATTTTATCTGGCACTTTAAACCATTGCATATTAACCCTCCTCTTTGCTACTCTTTTTACATTAATTAAGTTGACGCTAGATACATTTGCAGTTGTAGAATTTCCTCCAAAAGTTCCACACCCTAATGTTAGTGATGGCATATTAGTATTATAAATATCTCCTATTGCTCCATGAGTAGAAGGTGAATTTACTATAATTCTTCCTACTTTTACCTTTTCAGAGAATTTTAAAATGGTTTCTTCGTTTTCCGAATGGATTACAGCTGAATGACCTAATCCACCAAATTCTATTAATTTTTCAGCAAGTTCTATTCCTTCGTTTTCATTTTCTACAATATAATAAGCAAGTACTGGACTTAATTTTTCCTTTGAAAATGGATATTCAATCCCTACTCCATTTTCATGTAGTACTAATACTTTTGTATCTTTTGGTACGTCTATTCCTGCACCTTTAGCTATATCATAAGGACTTTTTCCTACAATATCGTTATTTAAAGCACAGCTATTATTCTCTTTTTGGATAAACATACTATTTCTTAGCTGATTTGTTTCTTTCTTACTTAAGAAATAGCACCCTGCCTGTTTCATTAATTTTTCAAATTCTTCATGAATTTCTTTATCTACAATAACAGACTGTTCGGAAGCACATATCATACCATTATCAAATGACTTTGACATGACTAAATCATTCACAGAAGTTTTTAATTTTGCTGTTCTATCTATATAGCAAGGAACATTTCCTGGACCTACTCCTAAAGCTGGTTTTCCACAAGAATAAGCTGCCTTTACCATACCAGTTCCACCAGTAGCTAAAATAAGGTTTACTCCCGGATGATGCATTAAGGTATTCGTTGCTAAAATAGATGGCTCTTCTATCCATAAAATACAGTTTTCTGGTGCACCCGCCTTTACAGCCGCTCCTCTTAGAATCTGCGCTGCTCTCGTACTACATTTTTGTGCAGATGGATGGAATCCAAATATAATAACATTTCTTGTTTTTGCTGCAATTAACGATTTAAACATAGTAGTGGAAGTAGGATTGGTTACTGGTGTAACCCCTGCAATAATGCCAACAGGTTCTGCAATTTCGCAATATCCTTCTTCTTCGTTTTCTCCAATTATGCCGACTGTTTTATCATATTTAATGCTATGATAAATATATTCTGTTGCAAACATATTCTTTGTAATTTTATCTTCGTAAATTCCTCTTCCTGTTTCTTCTACGGCAAGTTTTGCAAGTTCCATATGATGCTCTAAGCCTGCCATTGCCATTGCTTTTACAATGGAATTTACTTGCTCTTGGTCAAGCTTTAGATATTCTTCTTCTGCCACTTTTGCCTTTGCCACTAAATCATCTATCATGCTTTGTACTTTTTGCTTTTCTTCTTCACTATAATCTGCCATACTTTTTCTTCCTTTCTTTATATATTTCCTCTTTATTATATAAAAATATGGCAAAAAGTCAAGACAGAAATTATCGACCTTTTTGCCTGTTTGTCGGTAAGATTTTACAAAAAATTAAGGTCTACTCTTTCTTTTATGAAAAAATAGACCTTTGGCTTTATCTTTTATGAAATTTCAATTTCCTTAAAGATAAGCCTCCCATTGACGTAAACTTCGCCAATGTAACAATTTTTGTAACTGCCACTGAAAAGTTTTTTCCGAGCATACTCCTCTTCTTCCTTTGGACTCATATCTTTTGTTAAAAACGAAACTTGTCCAATAGAAATTTTGTCACTTCGTGCTTGCATAATATACTCCTTTTTTTGTTACAATTTATAAATATTAGTTACGTGTTTTTATTATAGCATGCTTTTTTTTTTTTTTTTATAACAAAAAATGCACCCTCCAATTTCCGGATGCGCATTTCTTGTTTTCTTTGAGGACTTTTATTGAGCAATGCTAAGTCCTTCCAGGCAGTCTCCTGTTTTCAGAAAACTTACCTTCAAATGCTCTTTGGCAAAGATTTCCTTTAAAAAGCCATAGATCTGTTCTCTTTCTTCCTCTGCATTATTACAATGCATACCTATTACGGAGCGATTATTTCCTTCTGTAGGCAGTTCAGTAAAACTCCTAACTACAAAAAATTCTACACTTTTTCCAGGCTGAATCTCTGCTAAAATCAACTTTGCTACTTCTTGTTTGCTCATGTTTTTCCTCCAGTTTTTTCTAAAACCACTATTTTAGTGTAACAGAACTATTATATCATTTTATTTCTATTCTGTCAAGTATTATGTTGCTACTTTTTCCATTTTTTTACTTTAATTTTCGACATTTTTCTTGTATTTTTTGGTATTTTTCTTCTAACTCCTTCTTTGTTCTTTCATCCTTTTCAAAAGCTATTTTAGAACTGATTTCTACCATTTTCATTTTAAGAATCAGGATTTCATTTTCATTTATTCCTTTTTGTTTTGTGTTTTCTTCTATCTCTTTTATTTTTTTATCTTGTATTTTATAGATTTTAGTGGCTATCTTTTCCACAAATTGTCTATCATGTGTGGAAAAAATTGCTGTTCCATGAAAAGTTTGTATTAGATTTTTCAATGCTTCTAAAGACGGAATATCTAAAAAATCAGTTGGCTCGTCTAATAATAATAATACATTGCTATCTGAAACTAATAATTTTGCAATAGCTACTTTGGCTTTTTCTCCTCCACTTAAATAGGATGTTGGCACTGTATCAAACTGTTTCATATAACTAATACTACCATTTACTATATGTCAAAAATTTTCACCCTCTTTGACAGAATTTTGTCATTTTTCTCTTTTCTTTTCTACTTCCTTGTAGTATAATAGTGCTATGTTTATCCTATTTTTGGAAAACAAACAGAAAAGAAAGGATGATAAAAATGGCTTACAATTTTACAGAAGTAGAAAAGAAATGGCAAAACAAATGGTACAGTGAAGGTACTTTTAATGCCAGTGATGATTACTCAAAGGAAAAATGGTATGGTTTAATTGAATTTCCATATCCTTCTGGACAAGGGCTCCATGTAGGA
>CALXAQ010000022.1 GCA_944386335.1 uncultured Clostridia bacterium
ATATAATTATCCCGATCAAGACTAAAATGGAAAGATATATACCTAATTTAAATAGTAAAAAAAGTTCAGATTCTTGCATAAATGTAGTTTTTCCATATTCCGATAATACACGAAATACTTCTTTATATCCTATCGTTAATAGTAGTGGTCCCAATCCCATTAATCGCAAAAATGGTCTATTTGTTTTTTGCCAAATTCTATAGGGTATTAATAGAATAAGGGCAAAAAATAGTATTCTACCACTTTCTACTACATAATCCATCATAGATGTAATACCATTTTCTAGTTTTGTTATTAATGATAAGTTTGAAAATCCTGGAAACCACCTTTCCTCTTCTTGTATTTTTCTAGATATATTTCCTGGACATATAAATATAAATAACAAACTAAAAAAAATAATAATATAAAGCAAAAATAGTACTGGTTTTGTTTTTTTCTGTTTAAGAAGATATCCCAGAAAAATAGTATACACAATAGCTAGAATACCTGCCATCTGTTCCTGATTGCACGCATATAGTATTGCTATCATAGAGAATATGCTTTGCCATAAGCTTATTTTTTCTTGCTTGATTGCTTTTTTTAGCGGTATCATAGCATATAATCCTGCTCCTGCTACCCATAAATAATTATTAATAGTTGCCATCCAACCAGTTTCTCTTAAAAGTGTTACAAGACTCAATAAACATAGACAAAGAATGGCATTTACTGTCCTCTTATTTTTTTCTACAAATAGTTCTGATATAGAAAATACTAACAAATAGCACATTGCTATACTAACTATTTTCCATAAAAACATAGGCAAAAAATTAGCAAAAATAATTAATATTCCTTCTATAACAATGCGAGATGTCCATTCTTGATAGCGTAATGCTAAACAACTCCATAAATCTGTATTCGTACACATGTTGGAAAAAGTAATATCATCTCCATGTTTTTGCATAAAAATATGGATACATGCCATTATTATCGCAAATATAAATAATGGAAATTTGTCTGATTGATATATTTTTTTTAACATTCTTACCTTATCCCTTCTCTATCCCAGAACGACATCTAATATCATCATTAGTACAAATCCAATAGCTACTCCAATGGTTCCTATATTAGAATGTTCTCCTTCTTGTGCTTCTGGAATTAGTTCTTCTACTACTACGTATAACATAGCTCCTGCTGCAAAAGATAGCAAATATGGTAAAATAGGAACTACCATATTTGTTAGCAAAATAGTAATGATGGCTCCTATTGGTTCTACAATTCCTGACAAAGTACCATAGATAAACGCCTTTGATTTTGATATTCCCTCACTTTTAAGGGGCATAGAAATAATAGCCCCTTCTGGAAAATTTTGAATTGCGATTCCAATGGCTAAAGCAAACGCTCCCGCCAAAGTAATTCCTACATTTCCAAGGATAGCTCCAGCTAATGTAACTCCCACTGCCATTCCTTCTGGCAAGTTATGTAAAGCCACAGCAAACACCAACATGGTTGTATTTTTTAATTTTGCTTTAATTCCTTCTGGTTTTTTACTGTTGGCATGTAAGTGAGGAATGAGAGTATCTAATACTAGTAAAAATATCATACCTGCTAAAAATCCAGTTACTGCTGGGAACCAATTAATCTCTCCTTGCTCTTTTGCCATATCCATAGAAGGAATTAATAAAGACCAAACAGAAGCGGCAATCATTACACCTGCTGCAAAACCTAATAATAACTTTTGTATTTTTATATTTATTTTATTTTTCATAAAAAATACCATTGCAGACCCTAGCATTGTACCTAAAAATGGTATCCATAAAATCACTGCTAATTCCATTTTTCTTCCCCTTTGTTCTGTCTATTTTTTATTCATTATATGACATGTTTTTACACAATACAATATTTTTTTAGAAAATGTCCCAAAAATGTCAGGGATAAGTGGGACACATTTTTGGGACACCAGATATTGACTTTCTTATTTCTATTATGATATGATAGAAAAAACAATTGATAAAGAAAATTGCTTTAGGCAGTTTTATAGGAGGATGGAACTATGGCAAAAAGTATAAGATGGACTTTTATTTTTATTATTTTTTTTATGACACTATCAACAGTATGTTTTGCAACTGATATCGATATGAATTTGAATAATAGCAATGTTGTAGCGAATGAGGATTCAAATAGCACTACAAATACCAATGAAACAGCAAATACTTTATCACAAAATACCCAAAACAACTCTACTACCATTAGTAGCGTTAGTTCAGAAGAAGAATCTACACTTTCTCTTAATGCTATATTAAATATTTTACTAATCGTTGTAGGTATTGTCTTAATTTTACTTGGTATTGCTATTTTAATACGTTTAAAATCATAAAATAAATCAAAATTTTCCTAAAATAGAACAAAAAACAATAAATAGAGATAGAAAGTTGAAAAAATTTTCTATCTTTTTTCTTTCTTATTTTCTCCCATTTTTCTTTTTTTATGTATTTTTTTGTAACTACTTTTTCCAGTATATTTTGGCCGCAAAAATCAATACTAATATTAATTCTAAATTTGTTATGAATTTAGTGAAAAATAAAAGGAGGGTCCTATGAAAAAGAAATTGTTAACGATTGCTTTTGCAGTTGTTTCTGTATTTACCTTCACTTTTTCCACTGTATTTGCTGCCAACAATGTTGGCGAGAGTGCTATAGAAGGAATTAGAAATGTTGTTGGTGGAGCAGAAAATGTTGTAGAAAATGTTGCTAGCGACGTAGCAAACGGTGTAAAATCTGGTACTAGTGCCATGGAAAATACAGCAGAAAATATGACAGGTAGTATGATGAATGACAATCACCAAAATGATAATGCTTCCTCTAATGATAATATGCGTCAATCGACTGATAATTATGTAGCTACTAGAACAACTTCAGAAAATAATAGTGCTTTATTTGGAGGAATGAACTATTCTACTTTAGTATGGTTAATTGTTGTTTTAGCTGGTATTGGTATTGTTACTCTTGTTTGGTCTTATGTAAAGAATAATCGCTATATTACAAATCATGACGATGATGACGACGAAGGAAATAAGTAATCTGCTGAATTTAAGAAAAATAAAAGCTATGTGTTTTTTTATAAAAACTTTTACATAGCTTTTATTGTGTACATATTTTTATTTATGTGCTATAATAAGAAAAAAAAGAAAGGAAAATCCTAACATGCAGAAAATAATCGCAAAAAATCCTACTGCTAGACACAATTACACTATTATAAATACGCTAGAAGCTGGAATTGTTTTAACAGGAACAGAAATAAAGTCTATTCGTAGTGGAAAAGTAAATATTAAAGATTCGTATGCTGCTATACGTAAAGGCGAAGTTTATATCTATGGCATGCATATCAGTCCTTATGAGCATGGCAATATTT
>CALXAQ010000023.1 GCA_944386335.1 uncultured Clostridia bacterium
AAGCATACAAATAAAGATTTCTTGTATAACTTATACCATCTCTCATAATAATATAAGCTTGCCATGTATCTCCGCCATATTTATCTACTAAATCAAAACAATCTACCAAAGATTTTGCTTCAATATATGCTGTAACATCCTCTGGATGCTCTGGATTTAATTCTTTCACATAATCTCGCATAGATTGCACATAACTAGTAGAATAACTACCATAACGAGTGTACATAGATGTATTTGTATTTCTGGATGTCATAAAATTATAGAAAACCATAAATAAAACAGTAACTATTAGAATAATGTAAAAACTTTTCTTTTTTAATATTTTCACTATTTCATTTTTTATCAAATTAATCAATGATATTCCCCCCTGTCTTCTTTAAAAAGGCATCTTCTAGCGATATTTCTTTTGGCTTAATTTGATACACTTTTATTTGATTTTTTACAAACAACTCTACTATTTCTGGAATTTTCTCCTTTTCTATATCTATTTGAAAATGTGTTTCATCTAATAGGTTAGCTTCTGGAAGAAATCTTTTTACTCCTTGCACACTATTTACTTCCCATAGATAGATATGACCATTTAGTTGTGCTTTTACTTCTTCTATTTCATTGGTTTCTACAATTTGACCATTTTTGATAATACTTATTTTGTTACACAAGTTTTCTAATTCTGCTAAATTATGGCTAGAAATTAAAATACCCATTTTTTCTTTTTCTACCAATAATTTTAATAAATCTCTTACTTCTTTCATTCCCTCTGGATCTAAACCATTGGTTGGTTCATCTAAGATGAGTAAATTAGGTTTATGGAGTATGGCTTGTGCTATTCCTAAACGTTGTCTCATTCCTAAAGAATATTTAGACACTTTATCCTGGATACGGTTTTTAAGCCCTACTAATTCTACTACTTCATCTATTCTCATTTGATTAACATTAGAATATAAGTTTCCCATTAATTTTAAATTTTCATAACCAGTTAAATACATGTATAAATCTGGATTTTCTACTATTGTTCCTACTTTTTCAATCGCTTTTGTAAAATCCTTTTGAATATCATATCCATTTATTTTTACACTTCCACTAGTAATACTTTGCAACCCTAATATTAGTTTAATCGTTGTGGTTTTTCCAGCTCCATTTGGTCCAATAAATCCCAAAATATCTCCTGCTTGCATGCTAATACTAACGCCTTTTAATATTTCTTTTTTGCCGATAGTTTTATGCAGATTTTCACAATTTAAAATTGTTTCTTGCATTTTTTTCTCCCCTTTCTCTTTTTATGCTACTATTTTATCTCATATTTTATTAAGATAAAAGTAGTTAAATCCTGAAGATTTTATGAAGCTTTATAAAAAGCCATAAATAGCTTTTTTATTGTTTTGGCTATTTATGGCTTTATTAAATAGTATTATTTTTGTGTCTCTAATCTTTTATTAATTTTTCTAAAATCACGTAGTGTTTCCCAACCAGTATGAACTAATTTTTCAAAGTTGATAGAATTTTTCCCTGCTTGTCTTGCTTGAAAAGTAATAGGAATAAATTTAACTTTTTCTCCATATTTTACAAACATTGCTGTAAGTAGAGCATTAGATAGGTAAAAGTCTTTTGGAACTTTTGGCAAGTGCTTTTTTAGAGTTTCTACTTTCATTAAGCGAAATGGTGTATTAGCATCTTCTACTGTTGTATGTAATGTGATTTTTATAACAAACTTTAATACTTTACTCGCAAATTTTCTGAAGAAACCATCTCCTCTTTTAGTTCTACTTCCAATAATCATATCATATTTTTCTCTTTGCTCCCAAAATGCTAAAAACTCTTCTGGATTAGTTTGACCATCAGAATCTGTTTGAAAAATATAAGTAGCACCTCTTGCTATAGCATATTCATAGGCAAACAAAACAGTAGCTCCATGTCCAGAATTTTCTTTATATTGAAATTCTAGTTGTGGTAATTCTCTTTGTAAGTCCCATATAATATTATAAGTGTCATCTTTTGAACCATCATCTACTATTAATAATCTTGCCGTTTTATCTACTTTCTCAATTACAGCATGCCAACTCCTTACAACCTTTTCTATATTTTTCTCCTCATTATAGGCTGGCATTACTACATACAATCTTTCCATTTTCTTCTCTCCTTACTATATTATTTTCTATTAATTTTTGTACAATTTCTGTTTCTTTTTCTTTTAAGAAATAAATTTTGTCTAATCCTTGTATTGTAAAATATTTTTCTTCTAAGATATCTTCTAACCATTGGCAATAGCTAGATGTTTGAATTGTTTCTTGCCATAATAGTTCTTCACCATCGTAAATAATTATTTTAGGTTTTCCTTCTAATAGGTCTTGCTGTATTTTTTCATTTAGCCCTGGTTTAATAGATTGCCATGGTAAATAAAAGATATTCCCATTTGTTGGCATACGCTTAGTTACATAATAGAGTTCTGCCTTTAAGGGAGCTGCCCATATAGTATCTTCTTTGTCTGTAACAGCTAAAATAATATCTTTATATTCTTCCCCATAATTTGTTACATATATTTTATCTCTTAACATATTAAAAACAGAATAAAACATAATAAACAAATAAACTGTACTACATAATAAAATACCAGAGATAGCTAGCCCTTTTCCCAATTTGGCTTTTTGTTTTCTTCTTATTTCTTTAAAACACCATAGCAATCCTTCTGCTACAAAATATTGACAAAATATTACAAAAGTACAAATATGAAAACCATCTCTCATATAACAAAAGTAAATAAATAAAATATAAAGAATGCTTTTTTGTTTATAACGAAATAGTGCCACAACGGACCAAATAAGGAATATTATAAAACTAATTCCTGTAAAAATATCTGTTGGTACTAAAAAAAGAAAAGGCAAATACATTGTTCCAACTAAAATACGAGCCCATGCTTTTATTGGGAAACTTTGAAATTGACTTATTATTAGACTAATTGGTGTAGCCTCACCATTATAAATGTTGTAATAATCTGTATTAAAGAAAATGCCATTTTCTAAAAATGCTCCCCACGTTCCAGTTAGAATAAAATATAGTATAAAAATAACATAAGGGCATAATACAATCAAGATAAATAATAAATCTTCTTTGAAATAAGCAAGTGCATTTTTCTTTTCTTTACTATATAAAACAAGACGTTTGATAATGTAATATACGTAAAAAATTAGTAAAGGATAAACGGCAATTAGGCTAGAGCCAAAAGAAATAAAAGTAGAAAAAGAAATTAGTATTTTATCTTTTAATTCATATTTGGCTTCTTTATGTGTTATCATTTCCAAGAAAATAGTAAAAACTCCAAAAGCCACAAATGTATCTGCTAAAATCATATTTTGCAAAAATATATGCTTCATCATTCCCCATAATGCTGCTGTAATCGGAATTAAATAATATGGTAATTTTTTTCGAAAAAGCAAATATAGCAAAATAAAATAAGATTGTGTAACAATACCATAACTTAATCTTAAAAAGATAATAGAATCTGAAAAATATTGAAAAATTTCTAAAAAGAAATAAGGAACAGGCATGTGATGACAAAAAATATCACTATAAAGATGCTTTCCTTGACTCATAAGCCATGAAGCAGTAATTACATCTGCTTCATCGCAAAAAGTACCATAAAAAGCTTCTAATATAGTGAAAATATATCCTATTGCAAAAAGTATAATTACAAATTTTTCTTTTTTTAAAGTTTGTTTTATTATTTCTAATTTCATAATTTCATCCCATTCTTTTATTTTCTTATGTTAGTTCTTATTCTTCTACAATTCTCTTTGTATCTCTTGCAATTACTAGTTCTTCATTTGTAGGAACTATCCATACTTTTACTTCGGAGTCTGGCGTAGATATTTCTCTTTCTTCAGCTCTTATTGCATTTTTTTCTTTATCTAAATTCACTCCCATAAATGTTAAATGCTCACAAATTCCTTCTCGAATATGAATTTGATTTTCCCCTACTCCTGCAGTAAAAGCAATAGCGTCTACACCATTCATTGCAACTGCACATTTTGCCACATATTGTGCTACATTGTAACAGTATGCCTTTCTAGCAAGTAGTGCCTTTTTATCTCCCTCATCTGCTGCTTTTTCAATATCACGGAAATCTGGACTTACTCCAGAAATGCCTAAAACTCCAGATTTTTTATTTAATATATTTTCCATTTCATCTGGTGTTAAGTTTTCTTTTTTCATAAAATAAGTTACAATAGAGGGGTCTAAATCTCCACTTCTAGCACACATCATAATGCCAGAAACAGGCGTCATTCCCATGGTAGTCTCTACCGATTTTCCACCTTCTACTGCACATAGGCTTGCTCCTTGTCCTAAATGACATACCACTATTTTTAAATCTTCTATTGGCTTTTGCATTAACTCTGCTAATCTTTGAGATACATAGCGGTGAGATGTACCGTGAAAACCATATTTGCGTACATTATCTTTTTCGTAATATTCATAAGGAATAGGATAAATATATCTTTCTTCAGGAATTGTTTGATGGAAGGCTGTATCAAATACAGCTACCATTGGCTTCCCAGAAAGCACTTTCTTACAAGCTTCTATTCCGCTTAATATAGCAGGTGTATGAAGTGGTGCAAGTTCGGTACAACTTGCAATCTCTTCTTCTACCTTTTCTGTAATAAGTACAGATTCACTAAATAAATCTTTTCCATGTGGCACTCTGTGTCCTATAGCTTCTATTTCCTCTAAAGATTGTATTACTGCGTATTTTTCATTTAACAATTGTTCTATCATAAAAGCCAAGGCTTGTTCATGATTCTCTACTGGATTTTCTAATACATATTTTTCTCCATTAACTTTATGCGTTAAAAAGCTATTACCTTGTCCAATTCTCTCATAATTTCCTTTGGCAAGAACTTCTTCTGTATCCATATCTAATAATTGATATTTCAAGGAAGAACTTCCACAATTGATTACTAAAATTTTCATATGAATATCCTTTCTTTGCAATTTAGGGACGTTCCTTAAATTGCATAAACTTTAGTGCATATAAAAGAGTAATTAATTTAAGTATTACTTTTCTCTATATGTATTTAATAATATAGTGACTTGCAATTTAAGGAACGTCCCTAAATTGCAAAGTTCATAAAATTTATTAAATAAGTGCTGCTGTATCTCTTGCAATCATAAGCTCTTCCTCTGTTGGTACAATCCATACTGCTACTTTAGAATTGCTACTTGAAATTTGTTTTTCTTCTGCTTTTACCTTATTTGCCTCTTCATCTAATTCTACTCCCATAAAGCTTAAATGGTCACAAATCATTTTTCTTTCATC
>CALXAQ010000024.1 GCA_944386335.1 uncultured Clostridia bacterium
ACTCTATGGATTCAAAAAATAGATAAAGAAACAAAAGAGCCAGTTGCAAATGTAAGTTTTGAGATAACAGGAGAGAATGGCAAGAAAATAGGTATATATACTACAAATAAAAGTGGAAATATAGAACTAAAAAATATTGTACCACAAGTCGTTAGCATTAAAGAAGTAGTAGTACCTGAGGGATATGAACTAAATGATGAAATAAAAACAGTTACTTTGGAATGGGGAAAAATGACAAAAGTAGTTTTAGAAAATAGAAAGAAAAAGGGAGACTTAAAAATTGTTAAAATAGATGGAGAAGAAGAAAAGCCACTAGAAAAAGTGGAATTTGATTTGATAGATGAGCAAGGAAATATCATAACTCATATCATAACAAATGAAAAAGGAGAAGCAACTGTTAAAAATTTAAATATTGGAAATTATATTTTAAGAGAAACAAAAACTAAAGAAGGATATAAAATAGCAGCAGATAAGCAAATTGTAATAGAATGGAAGAAACTATTAACAGAAGTGGTAGAAAATGTAAAGAAAAAAGGAAGAATTCAGGTATATAAAATAGATAAAGAAACGAAAAAACCAATAGAAAATGTAGTATTTGAAATAAAAAACAAAAAAGGTAATGTAGTAGATACTTTAATTACAGATAAAGAAGGAAAAGCATTTTCTAAAGAACTGCCTATAGGAGAATACACATTAGTAGAGACAAAAACAAATGAAAAATATATATTATCTAATCAAATAGTAGAGGTAGAAGTAAAAGAAGATAAATTTACAAATGTACAGATAGAAAATGAAAAGAAAAAGGGACAAATAGCAATTTTAAAAGTGGATGATGAGGATAATACGATACCAATACAAGGTGTTACATTTGAAATAAAAGATGAACAAGGAATAGTAGTAGATACTTTAATTACAGATAAAGAAGGAAAAGCATATTCTAAAAAATTACCAATAGGAGAGTACACAATAGAAGAAATACAAACTAAAGCAAATTATATATTACAAGAAGAAGTATACACTATTTTAGTGGAAGAAAATAAAATCAGTAATTTACAAATAGAAAATAAAAAAATAAAAGGAAGAATACAAATTCTTAAAATAAGTAAAGAAGATAATGAGAGAAATGGAAAAAAAGCAGGAGAGCCTATAGGCAATGTAAAATTTACTATTTACAACGAAGAAAAAAATTTAGTAGGAACAATAGAAACAAATGAGGAGGGAAAAGCATGTAGTAATTGGCTAGACAAAGGGAAATATTATATAAAAGAAACAGAAACAGATGAAGATTATATATTAACAGAAGAAGTATTTGAAATAGAAATAATAGAAAATAATCAGCTTATATCCTTAATAGTAGAAAATGAGTCTAAAGAGTTAGAAAAATTACCAAGAACAGGATTTTAAAATAGGGGTAGAGAAGGTTTAAATTATAAAAATCTGGTAAATACTAAAAATAATATACAATGTAAATTTATAAAAAAAATTCTATGAAGAAGGGCTGTGAAACAAAAATGAAACTTGGTCTGGCATTATCTGGTGGTGGAATTAGAGGTATTGCACATGCAGGAGTGTTAAAAGCATTGCAAGAAAATAATATTGCAATAGATATTATAGGAGGAACTAGTGCTGGCAGTATGATTGCCTCTTTATATGCCATTGGATATGAACCAGAGGATATATTTTATTTATTTAAGAAACATGCAAAAAAAATAGTAGGAATGAATGCAATACCTTTATTATCAGGAATACAAAATATAGCAAAAATAGGAAGTAAAAAAGCTATAACAGGATTGAAAAGTGGAGAGGCTATAGAAGAAATTTATAATAGAATAGCACAACAAAAAAAAGTAAAAGAACTAAAAGATATAAAAATGCCATTAGTTATACCAACAGTAGATATTACAGAGTCGAAAGAATATATTTTTACTAATCAATTACCAAAAGAAAAAGTAGATACCTCGCAATATATTTTAAATAGTACAATAGGAAAAGCAGTTCGTGCTAGTAGTAGTTTTCCAGCAGTATTTAGTCCTTGCATAATGAAAACACATGCGTTTATGGATGGGGGGACGTTAGATAATGTACCAGTTTTAGAAGTAAAAAAACAAGGAGCAGATAAAGTAATTGCTGTAAAATTTGATGCAGATCCAATAGATGAAGCAAGTAATTTAATGGATATTGTTATGAAAACTATTGATATTATGGGAAATAAAATAGCAGAAGAAAGTCTAGAAATGAGTGATTTAGTATTAAATATAAGTACAGACAAAGTAGGATTATTAGATGTAGAAAAATTAGATAGTTGTTATCAATATGGATATGAATGTGTATTACAAAACATAGATAAAATTAAAACAGTTGCAGGACAAGAAAAAACGTGATATAATAGTTAACGTAATGCAAATACAAAAGTAAAGGAGCAATCATATGAAACGGTACAAAAAAGTAGGAAAAGATTGTATTATTCAGGAGGGAGATTACACCATTAGACCATCAGAGTTGAAAGATGCTTCTAGTTATATTGGAAGAATGGATTTGCCGATGGGATTAGTATTACGAGATGCCATCATAAGGCAAAGAGAAAAAATACAAATTTTTCAAAAATCTCCAAAGGATTATTGTTTCACTATTTTGGAGAAACAGGAGGTAATAGGACTTATAGAGTTAGAATCCAAAATAGGAACACGTGAAAACGAAGCTTTTGTGAAGATTCTATTACCAAGTAGGAAAGATAAGGAGAAACAGGAGGAAATAGAGGAAATCTTTATAAAGCTCCTGAAGAAAATGAAAGTATACTATAAAGTGTATATCTATAGGTATGAGAAGGAAAAGATGTTCACAAGAGAGGTAGAGATTGCTTAAGAAAAAAGGCCAGTTGGCCTTTTTTCTATTACATAGAAAATTTTTCCAAAATTCTATCACATAAAAACACATTCCACTGAAAAAATAATATTGCAAAAAGTAAAAAATTTTATAAAATAGAAAATGATAGTTGAAAAAATAGGAATAAAATGGTATAATGTTTACGTAACATTGTAAAATTGTACAAAAGAAAGGAGTATAATATGTACGCCATACGGTCAAACGAAAAAATACCGATTTACATTCGTCCAATGAAACGAGGAGATGTGAGAATGCTTGTAGAACTACATGACTGTAGTGAACAACAAAGACAGGAATTGAGGAAAGAATGGTCAACACTAATTGCAGACTGGGTTGAAGAAGAATCTGTATCTTATTTTTTCACTATAATGAAAGGAGATAAGATAATAGGAAGCATTGTTGCCAGAGCAATAACGGATTGCTGTTGGAATGCAGTAGTATTAGTAAGGTTGCAAAAATCTTATAAAGACATTCGTAGCAAAGTAGAGCGACTCTTTGTAAAAATGTGTCAAGAGTTCTGGCTTTATGATAACATCTATTTTATTCCAACAGATAAGAAAGTAACTCTGGAAGGAATTCCAGAAGTAAGTTTTCCTGTTCTTCCTGCGGTATTGAAGGAAGTGCAAAGCTTCCAAAAGTTTGAGATAGTAAAGGAAAGAAAAAAGGGGTAATTCCTTATTTTTCCTTTGAAGTAGTACAGTAGGGACTAAATAAAAGTTATTATTTAGTCCCTGCTGTACTTTTTAGACAAATCTACTTGAATGAAAAACATAAATATGGTATGATAACGAAATAAGAGAAGGAGAAAAGATTATGTGGGAAGTATTAGAAGATACCATAATAGATAGTATACGATTATTGCCATTTTTACTTATTACATATTTCATTATGGAATATATAGAACATAAAACAAGTGATAAAGTGAAAAAGACTGTGCAAAAGTCAGGAAAATTTGGACCATTTATAGGAGGAATTTTAGGAATATTTCCGCAATGTGGTTTTTCAGCAGCTGTAGCTAGTCTTTATGCAGGAAAAATTATTTCTTTAGGTACATTAATAGCTATATTTTTATCAACATCAGATGAAATGCTCCCAGTACTAATTTCAGAGGCAGCACCAATTCCACTTATATTACAAATATTAGCCATTAAATTAATATCGGCTATTATAATAGGATTTTCCATTGATTTTATTATAAAAGCAATACAAAAAAAGATAGGGAAAAACATACAAGAAGAAAAAGTAGTAGAAGAGATAGGACATATTTGTGAACATGAACATTGTCATTGTGAAGAAGAAGGAATTTTCAAATCAGCTTTAAAACATACATTACATATATTTGTATTTATTTTTATAGTTACTTTGATAATTAATATAATTATTCATTTTATAGGAGAAGAAAATTTATCTCATCTTATTCTGAATGTGCCAATTTTAGGACCAATGATTGCTGGATTAATGGGCTTAATTCCAAATTGTGCAGGCTCTGTTATATTAACGCAACTATTTTTAAAACAAGTAATTAGTTTTGGTTCTATGATGGGAGGACTTTTAGTAGGCTCTGGAATTGGAATTCTTGTTTTATATAGAACAAATAAGAATTTAAAAGAAAATATAGCAATTACAGCATTATTGTATTTGTTGGGAACAATTTTAGGAATTTTGATAGATGTAATAGGTTTCCCAATTTTCTAAAATAAACAGTTTAATTAAAATCTAAAGGAAAAGAGGTATTTTACGTTATTGTAAAATACCTCTTTTCCTTTAGATCAAAGTTATTTGTATTCTACTCTTAGTTTATATCTAAAAGTCTTTTGGCTCTTTTAACATCTTCTGTATTAGCAGTTCGAATACCCTCTAGTGGATAACTTAAATCCAATTCTTGCCATTTGAACTTTCCTAAGTCATGATAAGGAAGAATTTCTACTTTTTCAACAGAAGATAAAGAGCTAATGAATTTTTTTAACTCTTTTAAATCGCTTTCATCGTCTGTATAGCCAGGAACAAGCACTTGCCTAACCCACATAGTTTTTTTAATACTACTTAAATAATGAGCAAATTGCAATTCCTTTTCATTAGATACACCAGTTAATTCAATACATTTTGCATTATTAATACATTTAATATCTAATAAAAATAAATCTGTTAAATCAATTACCTCCTTTATCTTATCTGTTAGAGAAAAGCTTCCAGAAGTATCTACAGCAGTATGAAATCCCTCCTTTTTTAGGGCTTTTAGTAGTTCTATCAAAAAGGTAAGTTGTAGCATTGGTTCTCCACCACTAATAGTAACACCACCATCTGGTTGGATATAATTTTTGTATTTTAATACTTTTTCTACAATTTCTTCTACTGTATATTCTTTTCCGCCATGCAAATCCCAAGTATCTCTATTTTGACAATATTTGCATTGCAAAGAACATCCTTGCATAAAAATAACAAAGCGTATACCTGGACCGTCTACGGCGCCCAAAGATTCAAATGAGTGAATTCTTCCTTGTATCATTTTGAATTCTCCTATCTGTTTTATGGTTTAATTAGTAAAATTAAAATTTTATATAAGAAGGAAATTGCCAAAAGAGAAGTTCCCTTTTGGACAATTTCATCTTATAAGATTGTTTTAAAATTTTTCTTGAATAGTTCTATGAATAACATCTAGTTGTTGTTCTCTTGTTAATTTAATAAAATTAACAGCATATCCAGATACACGAACAGTAAGTTGAGGATATTTTTCTGGATGTTCCATGGCATCTTCTAATAATGCTCTATCAAATACATTTACATTAATATGATGACCTGTTTGTTTAAAGTAACCATCTAATAGACTAACTAAATTCTTTTCTTGCGTTTCTAAATTTTTTCCAAGAGTTCCTGGTGTAATAGAGAATGTATAAGAAATACCATCTTCAGAATATTCATATGGAAGTTTGGCAATAGTATTCATAACAGCAACTGCACCATTGGTATCTCTACCATGTAGAGGGTTGGCACCTGGTCCAAATGGTTCTCCTGCTCTTCTTCCATCTGGAGTATTTCCCGTTGCCTTTCCATACACTACATTTGATGTGATTGTTAGAATAGATAAAGTATGTTTTGAATTTCTATAAGTTTGATGTTTTTGTAATTTTCTTAAGAAAGTTTTTACAATATCCACAGCAATTTGATCTACTCTATCGTCATCATTTCCATATTTTGGGAAGTCTCCTTCTATTTCATAATCATAAGCAAGGCCAGTTTCATCACGAATAACTTTTACTTTTGCATATTTAATAGCAGATAGCGAATCAGCTACAACAGATAAACCTGCAATACCACATGCCATTGTTCTTAAAATTTCTTTGTCATGTAATGCCATTTCTAATGCTTCATAAGAATATTTATCATGCATATAATGGATGGCATTCAATGCTTTAATATAGATTTTAGCAACATATTCCATCATATTATCAAACTTGTCCATTACTTCTTCATAATCTAGATATTCCGAAGTAATAGGGGCAAATTTAGGTGTAATTTGTTTACCTGTCTTTTCATCTCTACCACCATTAATAGCATAAAGAAGTGTTTTTGCAAGGTTTGCTCTTGCACCAAAGAATTGCATTTGCTTACCAATTTTCATAGCAGATACACAACAAGCAATTCCATAATCGTCTCCTAAAGTTACTCTCATTAAATCATCATTCTCATATTGAATAGAAGATGTTTGAATAGAGATTTTGCTAGTGAATTTTTTAAATCCTTCTGGTAAATTTTTAGACCATAATACCGTTAGGTTTGGTTCTGGTGCGGGTCCTAAAGTAGTTAAAGTATGAAGCATTCTGTAAGAATTTTTTGTAACTAAAGTTCTTCCATCAACGCCCATACCACCAACACTTTCTGTTACCCATACAGGATCTCCACTAAATAGTTCGTTATATTCAGGAGCACGAAGGAAACGAATCATACGTAATTTCATAACAAAATGATCCATTAATTCTTGTGCTTCTTCTTCTGTTAAAGAACCAATTTTCATATCTCTTTCAATATAAATATCTAAGAAAGTAGAAGTTCTACCTAAACTCATAGCGGCACCATTTTGGTCTTTTACAGCACCAAGATAAGCAAAATATAACCATTGAATAGCTTCTTTTGCATTTTGTGCTGGAACAGAAATATCAAAACCATATTTTGTAGCCATTTTCTTTAAATCTTCTAGGGCAACAATTTGGTCATGAATTTCTTCACGTTCTCTAATAACTTCTTCTGTGAATTCATCCACATTTAAAATATCTAATTCTTGTTTCTTCTCAGCGATTAATACGTCTACACCATAAAGAGCTACTCTTCTGTAATCACCAATAATTCTTCCACGACCATATCCGTCAGGAAGACCTGTAATTAAGTGAGAACTTCTAGCTGCTCTAATATCTGGAGTATATACTGCAAAAACACCATCATTATGGGTTCTTCTTAAATTATTGTAGATATAATTTACTTCTTCATCTACATGATATCCATAAGATTCGCAAGATTTTTCTACAATTTTAATACCACCATTAGGCATGATTGCTCTTTTTAAAGGAGCATCTGTTTGAAAACCTACAATTTGTTCTAAGTCTTTGTCTAGGTAGCCAGCTTCATAACGGTCTACTCCAGAAGGTGTTTTGGTATCGACATCTAAAACGCCATTTTCTCTTTCTTTTTCATAAAGTTTCAATACTTTATCCCATAATTTCTTTGTTCTTTCAGTGGCATCTGCTAAAAAGGAATCATCTCCTTCATAAGGTGTGTAATTTGCTTGAATGAATCCTCTTACATCAATTTCTTTTGTCCATTCGCCAGATTTGTCAAATCCATCCCATTGTTTGAATTCCATAAATAAACCTCCTTAAATATAGTATCTATCATTTTCACGTAATTATTCCAATTACACTGTGCCTTTTTATCATAACATATACAAGAAAAATTTTCAATGGGAAATTGTAGAAAAATGATAAAAATTATCATTTTTAGGTATTATAAGAAAGTTGTTTCTATACGTTTTCCTATAAAATACTATCTGTGGATTATTAAGTTCTTTTTGTTTTTAAAGATAGTGATTTAAAGAAAATAGTATCATTAAAGAGATAAAATTTTAAAGAAAGTATCTCTAAAACTAATGTAAAAAATCTTATCTAGTTTTTAGAACTAGATAAGATTTTTTATATAGAAAAGTCTTCTTCACAAATTACTTTAGCTAATTTATAAATTAGTTTTTGTTTTTGTGAGGAACATTGAGAAAGCAAATCATTAAATTCTGATTGTAGGTATTGCTTTGATTGATGAGAAACACCATTTAAAATTTCACCTTCAGTAATATCCAATAATTTACAAATTTGCGTTAATCTTTCAATATTAATATGTAGTTTTCCAGTTTCTATTTTACTTAAGTAAGCTACAGAAACTCCCATTTTTTCCGCTAACATTTCTTGTGTATACTTTTTTTGTTTGCGAGCGATTTTTAGTCTTTTACCTATAATATTAAAATCTACAGCCATAAAATCACCTTTCCTTAAATACTATAATAATATAGCACTAAAAAGGTAAATTTTACAGATAATAATAAGTAGAAAAGGATTTATGAGTTAAATTCTCTATTTACTTTAATAACAGTTTTGGCAATTTCATAAATCATTTTTTGTTCAGAAAAAGAACTATTACTAAGTAAGTTTTGAAATTCAGATTCTAAGGGAATTGCTTGTTGTTCTTGTGGATTGCCTGTTAAAATACTACTAGCAGAAACACCTAGTTTATCACAAATTTTATAGAGTCTAGGGAGACCTACTTTTAAATCTCCACGTTCCATACGACTAATGGAACCATTAGAAATTCCTAAACTTTCTGCTAATTGTTCTTGTGTTAATTTTTTAGTTTTACGTGCTTTTTGTAATCTTTCCCCAATAATTTTATAGTCCAATGGTAATGCCATATATAATTTCTCCTTTTTATAAACATAAAAGTGTTTTGTTCATAATAGCATTCATGAGGTAAGATTTACAGAATTCTATTAGTAAAAGTAAACTAATAAAAAATAATAAATTCTCTTTTTTAAATATCTTTTAATAGTTATTTTGTTTAATTAAGAAAATTCTATTAAATCCTTCCAATATTTTTTTGGCATAAATTGCATTTGTAAATCAGGTTTTTTACGTTCCTCGATAGCTATTGTTTGAAAGAACGTTTTCCATAATTGCTGATATTCTTTTTCCTCTTTTAAGATGGAAGGAACAATAAAATATTTATTTGATTGTATTTGATATTGCTTGGTATCATATAAAAATAGAAGGCCTCTACTACTTGCATCATGAATAATAAGATTTTGATGGGGAAGTCTTTTTACAAAATGCTGCCCTAGATTTTCAATAACATTAAGAACTACACGAGGCATCGTATTTGGCACTATCTGCTAGAATTTTTAATTTCTTTTCTATATCCGTCTTTCATTCCATTCCTTTCCACAAATACAAAACAGGTTGTAAATATTTTAAAACTTATGTTTAGTGATGGAATAACATATGAATTTTAAAAATTCAAACAAAGATTTGCAAAAATCTCTTAAATTTTTATGAATATGGCATTTTTTATTGGAACTTTTCCTATAGTATGTTAGAATAGAAAAGAGGAAAAAAGTAAAGAGAGGCAAAAAAATGAAACGTTATGAACCTAATATAGAATATGGTTTAACTGAGGAACAAGTAGAAGAGAGAAAAAAAGAAAATCTTGTCAATAAAGATACTTCTGTACCTACGAAAAGTATAAAACAAATTATCAAAGATAATTTTGTTACCTTATTTAATATTATCAATGTGATATTAGCCATTGCTATTTTTGTAGTTGGCTCTTATAAAAACATGTTTTTTTTATGTATTGTGATTTTAAATACAGCCATTAGTACCATACAAGAGATACATTCTAAAAAGGTAGTAGATAAATTAGCTATTCTCGCAAGTCATAAACAAAAGGTAATACGAGAAGGAAAAGAGAAAGATATAGGGATAGACGAAATTGTTCTAGATGATATTATTCTTTTAGAAACTGGGGATCAAGTAGTGGTAGATAGCATTTTGCAAGAGGGAGAAGTAGAAGTAGATGAGTCTTTTATTACAGGAGAAACAGATACTGTTTTAAAGAAAAAAGGAGAAATGCTTTTATCAGGGAGTTTTATATCTAGTGGTAGAGCAAAGGCAAGGGTAGAACACATTGCAGAAGAAAATTATACAGCACAAATTTCTTCAGGAGCAAAATACATCAAAAAAGTGAATTCTGAAATAATGAATTCTTTAAATAAAATTATTAAAATTCTTTCTATTGCCATTGTACCCATTGGTCTTATTTTATTCTGGAACCAAATGCAATTACCAGGCAATACTTTTGCAGAAGCTATAGTAAAATCTGTGGCAGCTATTATTGGCATGATACCAGAGGGACTTGTGTTATTAACAAGTACTGTTTTAGCAGTAAGTGTTATTCGTTTGTCTAGAAATAAAGTATTAGTGCAAGAACTTTATTGTATAGAGACATTGGCAAGAGTAGATACTCTTTGTTTAGATAAAACAGGAACTTTGACAGAAGGAAAAATGGAAGTAAAAGAAATTCTATGTCTGCAAGGAAAAGAAACAGAGATGAAAGAGATACTGGCACATGTAGCAGGCACTTCTGAAGACAATAATGCTACGATTATGGCTTTAAGAGAATATACGAAAAAGCCAAAAGAAAATTGGAAAAAGAAACAAATAGTACCATTTTCTTCTAAACCGAAATGGTCTGGAGTTTCTTTTGAGGAAAAAGGAACCTATGTGATTGGTGCACCAGAGTTTGTTTTAAAAGATAAAATACAAGAATATGAGAAAGATTTAAAATCTTATACAGAAAATTATAGAGTAATGGTATTAGCACATAGCAATAGGGATTTTGTGGGAAGAGAGTTACCAGAAGAATTACAAGTAATTGGCTTTATTGGCATTATTGATAAAGTAAGAAAAGAAGCAAAAGATACCCTTCGCTATTTTAAAGAACAAGGAGTGGCTATTAAAATTATATCAGGAGATAATCCCGTCACTGTTTCTAAAATTGCAAAATTAACAGGAGTGGAAGGGTATAATAGTTATATAGATTTGTCTACCATTCCATCAGAAGAAGAGGTAAAAAAGGTAGCAACGAAGTCTACCGTATTTGGTAGAGTAATCCCTATGCAGAAAAAATGGCTTATCCAAGCCTTAAAAGAAGCAGGAAAAACAGTTGCTATGACAGGAGATGGCGTAAATGATGTATTAGCCTTAAAAGAAGCAGATTGTAGCATAGCTATGGCAAATGGTAGTGATGCAAGTAAGAGTGTGTCACAATTAGTATTATTAGATTCCAATTTTGCTTCTATGCCAAAAGTAGTAGCAGAAGGAAGAAAAACGATTAACAATATTACACGTTCTGCATCTCTATTCTTAGTAAAAACAATTTATTCTAGTGTATTAGCAGTATTATTTATTTTGATGGGAGCAGAATATCCCTTCATACCAATACAATTAAGTTTAATTAGTGTGGTAACTATAGGAATACCTTCTTTCTTTTTAGCACTAGAGCCCAATAAAGAAAGGATAAAGAGAGAGTTTTTAAAAAATGTAATTGCTAAGGCATTACCAACAGCATTTACGGTTATTATAGGTGTGTTTGCACTTGCCATTGGGCATAAATTAGGCAAAGTGCCAGATAATATTTACTCTACTTTATGTGTGATTATTACTGCTTTTGCAGGTATATTATTACTGTTTACTTTGTCAAAAAGCAAAAAAACAGAGCATAGTAAATTACCATTTTCTATTTTTCGATTGGTACTTAGCATTGTAGTAACTCTTTTATTTATAATAGGATTTACACAACTAGATTGGTGGTTTTCTATTGCTAAGACGCCAGATATGTGGAGGCATGTGCCAGTTATTCTATTAATAGATATTATCAATTTTAGTGTTTGGAACTATGTGCTACTTAAGGTGATGAAAATGGAAAGAGTTGGAAAGATAAGGAAAAAGTATTGATAAGTAATTTTAAGTATGATATAAAGAAGATAACGTAGAAAAACAAAAGAAAATGGAGAAAAAAGATGAATATAAAAAACGTTATCTTGTCTTTTAAAAGTGATTATGAAAATATTTTGAAAAAAAATGAATATATATCCTTGCAAGAAATGAGAAAAAGGATGCAGATTTATGCACCTTATTATCAATCTTGCAAAAAGGAATTACAAAAAGTGTTACAGGAATCTACTGTTGATGAGGAAGAAATACAACAGTTTGTGATGCAAATAGAAAAAATACCAGAATTAATAGAACAACATAATCATAGATTTATAGAAAAGGAATTACAACTTCTAAAACCATATTTTGATAATATTTTAAAAGAAATTGATCCTAATATTGTACTAGATGAAGAACAAAGAAGAGCAGTTTTAACAGATGAAAAGTATTGCCTATTAATAGCGGGAGCAGGAGCAGGAAAAACTACTACAATGGCAGCAAAAGTAAGATATTTGGTAGAAAAAAAACATGTTCGACCAGAGGAAATTATTGTTATTTCGTATACGAATAAGGCCATTAATGAATTAAAAGATAGAATCAATAAAAAACTAGATATCCCAGCTAAAATTATTACATTTCATGCATTTGGTTATGAAATTATCAAACAATTTTATGCTCAAACACCAGAAGTAAATTTCTCTTCTTATAGAATTATATTAAAAATGTTAGAAAAAACTATCTTTCAGGATAAACAATTCATGAAAAATATTGTACTATTTTTAGGCTATTATTTTAATATACCAGAAGAAGCATGGCAGTTTAATAACTTAGAAGAGTATCATACATATAAAGCAATGCAAGATTACTCAACTTTAAAGAGTAATTTAGGAGAATATATACAAACAATAGAACTTACAAGAAGCAAAAATAAAAGAACGATTACAGGGGAATATTTAAGATCTATGCAGGAAGTAGAAATAGCTAATTTTCTTTACTTAAATGGTATAGAATATGAGTATGAAAAAGTATATGGGGCTACTTTAGGAAAATCGCGTAAACAATATACCCCTGATTTTTATATTAGACAAGGGGAAAACGAGGCATATATTGAACATTTTGGTATTAGTGAAAATAAAACTAGTCATTTATATAATCCAAAAGAATTGGCTAGATATATTCAAAATATTGCACAAAAGGAAGTTTTACATTTAGCCAGAAATACTACTTTAATAGAAACCTGGAGTTCTTATAATGATGGAAGAGGTATAAGAGAACATTTAAAAGAGGAATTAGAGAAGCATGGATTTATTTTAAAACCGCGAGAGGAAAAAGAGGTATATCAAAAGATAGTAACTACTGGAAAAGACAAATATGTTTATAAATTTATTGAATTTTTAATGACTTTTATTGAGCATTATAAGACAATGGGATATGATGGTGATGGATTTGAAATTTTGCGTAAAAGAACAGATAATGCAAGAACACTTTTATTTTTAGAAATTGCTCAAAAAGTATATGCATATTATCAAGAAACGTTAAAGAAAAATAATCAAATAGATTATGCAGATATGATTAATGAGGGAATATTTTATCTTTCGCAAATAGAGAAGCAAGGAATAAAATTACCCTATCAATATATTATTATTGATGAGTTTCAAGATATAGCTAGGCAAAGATTTGACTTTACAAAAAAATTATCACAGGTTTCTGATGCAAAAGTAGTAGCTGTAGGAGATGATTGGCAGTCAATTTTTGCATTTGCAGGCTCTGATATTACTTTGTTTACAAAATTTTTAGAATTAATGGGATCAGGTAAAGAATTACAAATTACACATACTTATAGAAATTCTCAAGAGCTCATTGATATAGCAGGAGATTTTATACAAAAAAATCAATCACAGATAACAAAGCAATTAATTTCTAATAAACATCTGCAAGATCCTGTTGCTATAGAAACTTATGATGATTCTAATAGTTTTTATGCTAATTTAGCAAATTGTGTAGAAAATATTATTGAAAAACTTATTAAGGAATACGGAATGCATACTTCTATTTTATTAATAGGAAGGTATAATTTTGACCTTCATAAATTAGAGAAAACAGGGAAGTTTGAAGATTTAAAAAGAGAAAATAGAGTAAAGAGTGTAAAATTTCCACAAGCAAATTTAACTTTTTTAACAGCACATAGTTCTAAGGGACTAGGATATGATAATGTTATCATTTTAAATATGTTAGAGTCAAAGTTTGGCTTTCCTTCACAAGTAGAAGAAGATCCAATTATGAAATTAGTAATACAAGAAGAAAATGAAATTCCATTTGCAGAAGAAAGAAGACTGTTATATGTGGCTTTAACTAGAACGAAAAATAGAGTATATATTGCAACTCCTTTAAATAGACCGTCCAGATTTGTGGTAGAACTTATAGAAAATTATCATTTGAAATATGAAGGCGTTTTGAATAAAAAAATAGTAGATTACTATCAATTAAAATGCCCTGTATGTGGCAGACCTTTAAAATATGAGGTAAACAAGACATATGGTCTTCCATTATACATTTGTACTAATGAACCAGAAGTATGTGATTTTATGACAAATAGTAAAGAATGTATGAAAGATATTTTTAAATGTGATGTGTGCCGAGACGGTTACATGATAGTAAAGAAAAATTTAGATAAAGAGGAATATTTTTATGGTTGTACGAATTATAACAATGGAGAAGGATGTAAACATATAATAAATTTCTGGGAAGAGTATGTTTAAAATATACTAGAAATACAGTTCTAGGACAACATCCGTATGAATACAATAAAACAAAAGTATTCATACTGGAGGTTTTCATATATGAAGGGTATTTCTATAGAACAGCGTGCTGTAGATTTGGCACATTATATTATAGATTCAAAAGATACAGTAAGGGGAGCAGCTAAAAAATTTGGTGTTTCTAAATCAACAGTACACACGGAAGTAACACTCAAGAACGGTAAGAAAATAGGACAAGTTATTCCAGAAAGTATTGAGATTAAAGGAGTATTCTTGGCGAAGAGAAAGTCTATTGTGAAATTGGGATTGGTAATTAGATAAAATTTTTATAAAGCTTTAAAAGTAAAATTTTAAGGCTTTATTTTTTAAACCTAAAAAACAGCTAAAATATGAAAAAAGAACAGAATGGAGAAGGTTCTAGTTATAAAAGGTAAAATTTTATTAAAATTCAGTATGGTTGCATTATTTTTTTTGTTATGATAAAATTCAATTGTGTTATTAGAAATAATAAT